>NZ_JBLOUI010000029.1:0-31480 GCF_047807365.1 Peptacetobacter sp. AB800
CGTTACTCACCCGTCCGCCGCTCTTCTCCGAAGAGAATCGCTCGACTTGCATGTGTTAGGCACGCCGCCAGCGTTCATCCTGAGCCAGGATCAAACTCTCAAAATAAAATTCTTCGAATTTTATATCGCCAACGAATTTTCAGCTAATGTTTAAAATTCCGTTGCTCAAAATAAAATTAGTTTGTTATATCCGCTCAGATGTTATCTCAAAATATCTGGCATGGTTTGTATGGCGTTCGAACAATTTGTTCGAACTAAATATATCTGCTGTTCAGTTTTCAAAGTTCACTTAAAACTTTCGTTTTATTTTTTATTTTCTTGCCCTCTCTCAAGGACAAGTATTATAATATCAGCTTTCACATTTTACGTCAACACTTTTTTAAAAACTTTTTTTAATTTTTTCATCAACAAGTAATTTATATATTTTTTTCGATTTCTTTTAATTCTTCTATATCTAGTTTTACCAATGCTTTTAGCACTTCTTTTCTTTCTGTTTTATCTTCATATTTTTTTATAATTTTTTCTCTCAGTTCCCCCAATAAATCTACATACTCAGCAAAAGACTCATCATAAATTTCTTCTAAATCTCTTCTAATTTTTGCAGATAAAGCTGGAATTTTTCCTCCAGTAGATATTCCTATCAATAAATCTCCTCTTTTCACATAAGAAGAAACAGTAAAATCAGATAAATCTCTGCTATCTACTACATTTATCAATTTAGACTTTTTTCTACATATACAAGCAATCTCTTCATTAACCTCTTTATCATCAGTAGCCGCTACAACTATATCAAACTTATCTATATACTCCTCTCTAAAAACATCATTTATTAAATCTACTTTATTTCCAAGCTCTAAAAATCTACTGTCAAAATCTGGAGCTAAAACAGTAATGCTTTTTCCAAAATCTAAAAAATTCATACACTTTCTCAGCGCTACATTACCTCCACCTACTATTATTATCTCCATATTATCTAAATTCAAATTTACTGGATAAAACAATAACTTCACCTCTTTTCAAAAAATCACCTAAAATAATAACCTCTATTATAACTTTATCCAATAACCCTAGTAAAAAAATCATAAAGTGACTTATTTGTTTTTTTATTAATCTCTCTATCTTCAAAAAACTTTGGGATTGGTTCATATGGATTCCGTTCTCCACAAATATCAGCACCTATAATATCATGATCCATTAAAAATCGTTTCAATATCTTCTTCAAAAGCTCAACCGACATCTTTCCTTGACTCCAATTAGTCTTTGCATAATGCTTGCTCAAAACATCTTTATCTATAGAAACATACAATGGTACATCATTTTTTATAAGCTCCAATTTTTCCTCAGCAACTTTCTCTTCCAAATCTCTAAGGCTAACACACACCAACTTATCAAACTTTTCCTTTGATATACCCTCAATATCATCTATATTCTTCTGACTTGGTCCTATTAAAATCAATTGCTCTAAATTATCATTATTTTCTAATACCTCTCTAGCCCAATCTCCGCAACTAGTAAAACTATGGATCATAGGAACTTGCATATCATTATGATAATCAAACAAAACAAGAGAAAACTTCCCTTCTAACTTTTCTACAAAAAATTCTGTCATATAATGATAATTTCCAGAATCTATAAAATGCACTCCATTTGGGCTGTATTCTTCTAATCTTCTTTTTATTTCATCAGCTGCATCATCTGTACAATACATATTTGTCCCAGATATATCTGAACAATCTACCCAATCTGTATCTCCTAAACTCTCTGCTATCTCCTTAGAGTATGTATTACTAAAATTAACAACCAAATTTCTATCTTTATACTGCATTATCTATTCATCCCTTTCAAAAGCTAGTACCTACTAGCAAAAAAAGGGAGCCTAAAATATTAGCCCCCTTTTCCCCGTATTCATTTATTATATATCAACTAAACTACTTTGTCTAACTTTAAACTAAAAGCTTTTACCAAGTAATCTAATTATACTTTTCTATCTCATCTCTAAGTGTATCTATCAAATCAGAACCTATATCATTTTCAATATCATCCCAAACCGACTCACTTGCCTTCTTCATAGCTTC
Organism: Peptacetobacter sp. AB800; assembly: GCF_047807365.1. Lineage (NCBI taxonomy): Bacteria > Bacillati > Bacillota > Clostridia > Peptostreptococcales > Peptostreptococcaceae > Peptacetobacter > Peptacetobacter sp. AB800. The sequence continues at coordinate 2,076 of NZ_JBLOUI010000029.1, forward strand.
TAAAGTTTTCTTATCTAAGTTTATAATCTCTGTTCCACTTTCTTCAATAACATTAATTCTATCATCAAGCTGTTTATCTGTAGTATTTCTCGCCCATACTTTAGACTCTTCAGCAGCCTCATAAACAATAGCCCTTTCTTCATCAGTAAGTGAATTCATAACCTTAGATGAAGCAATACAAGTAACTGGATGTATAAAATGATTCGTATTTACAAGATAATCCTGCTGCTCATAAAATCTTGGAACAATTATCGCCTCTAGTGGATTTTCCTGAGCATCTATAGTTCCTTGCTGAAGTCCTATATACACCTCAGAATAAGACATCGGTGTAGGATTTGCACCCAAAGCTTTCCAAAATTTTATATGATATGGATTTTCCATAGTTCTTATCTTTAATCCCTTAAAATCGCTCAATTTATCTATCTTCTTGTTGGAAGTAGTCTCTCTAAATCCTTGATCCGCAATTCCAAGAAGCTCTACATCCTTTTCACTATAATATCCTTTTAATTTTTCAAAAAGCTCTCCATCAAGAACCTTTCTAGCAATCTCAATATTATCAAATGACATAGGAGCATCTAACACAGCTGCTTCTGGAATAAAAGAAACCTGTGGTGAAGTCGCCTGAAAAACAAAGCTAATATTTCCACCTTGGCAAGCCTCAAAAATTTCACTATCTCCTCCAACCTGAGAATCGCTGTATGTCTCAACTTTTATCTTTCCATCAGATTTTTCCTCTACTCTCTTTGCAAAATCTCTCATGAACTTTGCTGTGACAGTATCTGCACCAGAATCACAAGCTGCATAAAGAGTAATATTCTCTCCAGTTCTAGCAGATTTTTCCCTTCTCTCTGCAGTATCCAACGAAGAACACCCTACCATAGAAAAGGCTAAAACAGATAAAACTCCCAAAGATATTAACTTTTTAAACTTTTTAGCAAATAAATTCGTCTTTCTGTTCAAAAATTTCACCTCCTAGAAACCTATAGCAGAGCCAAACTCAGCTGAGGTATGAATGTTATCAATACTAACACCACCATAAATGCAATAATAAATGGAATTGCACTCTTTATAATCTCTTCCATCTTTATATTTGTTATTGTACTCGCAACAAATAAATTTACACCAAGTGGAGGAGTTACAAATCCTATCGCCAAGTTTACAACCATCATAATACCAAAATGAATTGGATTCATTCCGTAGCTCTGTACTATTGGTAAAAGTATCGGTGTCAAAATTAAAATCGCAGGTGTAGTATCCATAATCATACCTACAAATAATAAAAGTAAATTTATTAAAATTAAAAGAACAAACTTACTAGACACAGAACCTGTTATCATATCTGTCATCATTTCAGGTACCTTTAAGAAAATCAATACCCTAGAAAAAGCAGTCGCAGCTGCTATTATAAATAATATAGTAGAATAAGTTTTCACTGACTCCACTAAAACATCCCAAACATCTTTAATTTTAAGCGTTTTATACACACAAACAGAAAGTATAAGTGCATAAAACACAGATATAACTGCCGCCTCTGTTGGAGAAGCTATCCCACTATATATAGAACCAAGAACAATTATAGGACATACTAAAGCTAGAAAACTATCCTTAACTAAATTTAAAAATCCCATAGCTTTAAGACTATCTCTATACTCGTTTAATTTTTCCTTATCTTCACCATATTTCTTACAGTACATCCAAGAATAAACCATAAGTGCAAATCCTATAATTAGCCCCGGAATTATACCTGCCTTAAACAAATCAGACACAGATGAACCTGATGCCTGTCCATAGAAAATAAACGGAATAGAGGGTGGAATTATAACACCTATCCCTCCAGCAACTGCAACAAGCGCTGTGCTGAATTCCTTCTTATAACCCGCTCTTGCCAATATTGGAATTGTCATAGCTCCTACTGCTGCAGTAGTTGCAGGGCCAGAGCCTGAAATAGCTCCATAAAACAAACAAGTACAAATAACTGCTATAGGTAATCCTGCTGTCTTATCTGATACAAAATATGCAAAGAAATCAAACAGTTTCTCAGAAATCTTTCCTCTAGCCATAATATTTCCCGACAATATAAACATCGGTACCGCTAAAATAGGGAAACTATTAACTCCATTTATCATAGATCTTATAATATACTGTGCATCTGCCGGAAACCAAGGATTCGCTAAATTAGGCAATATACTAATTGAACCAAGTACTGCACCAACCGGTAGCCCAGCAATTAGCAAAAGTACAAATAAAAACATTAAAACTCCTACTGCCATAATAACCTCCTAAAAATCCGACTTTATTCTTTCATCTTTATTCTTTAAACATAATACAATTTTTTCAATTACCCTAACTATAGCTAAGCCAGAACCTACAACTACAGATAAATAGACTATATACATCGGTAATCCTAAAGCTGGACTTCTCTGCCCACTTAAAAATGAGTTTTTAACAACTAAAAATCCAAAAATAAACACCAAAGCAAAAAATAAAACCATTAAGACTCTATCTATCATTAATACGATATTTTTAAATTTTGCTGGTAAATAATCTATGAACTGTACAACTTTTAATGATGTTCCTTTATTTATACAATAAGGTACGCCTAAAAAAGCTGACCATATAAATAAATATCTTACTAACTCCTCAGACCATGTTAGTGAATTTTGGAATACATATCTAGCTATAATTTGAACCCCCAACACTAAGGTCATACTTATTAAAAGTAAAACCAGCAAAACCTCTTCAAATCTATCCGGTATTATCTTTTTCACCGCCATATCTCCTTTCAAACTTAAATAAACTACAACTCTCATTTATTTTCGCATTTTAAATTGTTAAATAAATGACTTTTTAAAACATTATAATCCCTTTCAAAAATTTTTATTAATTACGCCCTTTCAAATGTATTCATTTATATCCTTCAATTTAATTCAATAAATCAATACTATTTGAAAAGGGCGTATTCTCTACAATATATAATTTCTACTATTATAAACTAGCGTGTACTATATTTAAAACAGTTTTTAAATCCTCAACATTTATCTGTCCTGGAGCAGATACTTTACCTACAGCTCCAAAAGTAAGTGCTGAACCAAATGCCTCTCCACTTAATCTACTTATAGCTCCTGTTCCTGCCATTGACATTGTTATTATAGGTCTATCAGCGTAGTTAGTGTACATTTCTTCAGTTGCTGCAAGAAGAGTTATCACATCTTTTTTATTCTGAGGCATAACCGCTATCTTAGGCACATCTACTCCTAATTCCTGCATTTTTCTTAATCTACCTACTATATCGTCTTTTTCTGGAGTTTTGTCGAAATCGTGGTTTGATCCAACTACTTTTACTCCATTTTCATGAGCTGCTTCTACAACAGCTTTAACATATTCATCTCCTGTAAATGCTTCAACATCAACTGCATCTACTAATCCAGTTTTTGCAGCATTTATATTTAATTCAACATATTTATCTGCTTCTATTGCCTTTTCTCCACCTTCTTTTGAAGTTCTGAAAGTGAATAATATTGGAGTTTCTCCTAAAGTTTCTCTAAGTTCTTTTAAAACTTCTTCTGTTTTTCCAAAGTCAAATATATCATCAAACCAGTCAACTCTGAACTCTACTATATCTGCTCCAACCTCATTTATTTTTTTAGCTGAATTTATTATTTCTTCTTTTGTCTTTCCTACTATCGGCACACATACTTTAGGAGTCCCTTCTCCTAATACTATGTTTCTTATTTTACAAGTATTCATACTTTCCTCCATAAATCTAACTCTATTTTTATTTTAATAACCTTATTTCCTTTTATTTATACGATATACTCTAACTATATTAATTTAAAATATATCCTACCATTTCTATGTTTGTCTATGTTTTCTTTTCTACTATTTTATACTTTATTATACTAATTTTCTCTAGCTGCTTCTTCTAATTTAGAGAATCTCATATTTACTAAAAGTGCAAGTAAAACACCTATAGCTGTTATAACTATATTCATCATCATAACTGCTTCTGGTCCACTTGTTGCACCTATTTTACCAGCAGCTGTTAATATAGTATAGTTTGATAATGATGAAGCTATCATTATTATACTTGTTATTGTTCCTTTTATTTTAGGGAATAAATCATTTACTGTAGCTGTTGCAAGCTGTAAAACACCACCTGCTGCTGAATAACCTATAACAAATGATCCTATCATACATATTGCTGGAGTTTTTATCATTAAAACTGCAACTAACATCGCTAAAGATATTAATGGATATAAGAATAAGAACCTAACTTCTTTTATTTTGTTTACAAGTATTGAAGTAAGTATTATCGCAACTATTGTACCTGCTGAGTACCATACCTGCATCTGTCCAGCATCCCGCATTCCTGCCACTTCTGTACCAAAAGTCTGTGCACAGTTTAACCATAACTGGAATGTAGCTGTACAAGTAAATCCTATAGCTATTAAAGCTAAACTTTCTTTTGTAAATTTAGTGTGTTTTATATTTTCCATTAATCCAGGAACTTTTTCACCTTTTTCAACCTTAGTTTCTGGAAGTTTTATTCTAGTAACTAATAAACCTATAACCACTAAAGCTACTGCACAACCTATCATAAATGTTGAGTAAGATATATTGTTTGTTGCAAATAATCCAAGAGTTATTGGTAATAATAACTGAGCTGCTGATATGAATAATTTTGTAAGCATTGTAGCAAGTCCTGATTTTGGAGCAAGTATTTCAACACATGCTGGTATTACCCCTGTATCAAGGAATGAGTTTGCTACCCCACCTAATATAGCTACTATATAAGCAACCTGAACATTTGGTGAAAATGCTAATCCTATAAAGAATATTGCATAAGATGCTACACCTATAAGAGAACATATTCTTCTTCCTAATTTATCTGATATCGGTCCTGAGAATGGAAGTGTTATAAGTCTTCCAAGACCTAATGCTGCAGCTATCATAGTAACTGAATCTACTGATGAATTCCACTGAAGCGCAAGTGATTCTTTTATAACCTGCTGTCCTAATATACTACAACCTATACCATGTATAAAGTAGTTAAGATACAGTATAAATGCACTTGAGTATAATTTCTTTTCCTGTGTCTGAGTATTTTCCATATTTAAATCCGTCCATTTCCTAATATTTTTGAATCTACCCTTTTTTAGTTTTATATCTATTCCTAGTTTTTATATTTATTTCTATTTTTTATTCGTATTTTATACCTAAAGTTTCTTTCATATATTCTATTGGCATTGGCTGTCCAGTCCATAATTCAAATGCTGCTGATCCCTGGAATAACATCATTCCTAAACCATTCATTGTTTTGCATCCAACTTCTTTAGCCATTCTTAACATTTCTGTTTCTCTTGGGAAATAAACAACATCTGTAACTATTAAATCTTTTCTAAAGAATGATTTATCTGGTATATAAGTCTGTCCTTCAAGTGGTTTCATTCCCATTCCTGTTGCATTTGCAAATAGATAACTATCTTCTATTTCTTCTTTTAATTTATCTAAGTCTGCTAAATCATATAATGTAGCTTTACAATTTGTTTTTGTGTTTATTTTTTCTACAGTTTTTTCTGCATTTGCCCAAAATTCATCTTTTCTATTGAATATAGATATTTCTGCTACACCATCAAGTGCTGCCTGTATTTCTATTGCTGTTGCAGCTCCACCTGCACCAACTATTGTCATTTTTTTACCTATAACATCTATATCATTATCTTTTAATGACTGCATATATCCTATACCATCTGTTATATGTCCTGTTAATTTTCCGTTGTCGTTTACTATTGTATTTACTGCTCCACACATTTCTGCAGCTGGTGATAATTCATCTAAATATTTATGAACTACAGTTTTGTTAGGCATTGAAACATTTGACCCTCTCATCTTTAATGCTCTAAGACCTGTTATAGCATCTTCTAAAGTATCGTTATCTACTTCAAATGCTAAGTATGCATAGTCTAAACCTAATTTTGCAAAAGCTTCATTCTGCATTGCTGGTGAGCTTGAGTGTCTTATTGGGTAAGCCATTAACCCTATTAATTCTGTGTATCCTGTTATTCTTTCTGCCATTTTATTTTCCTCCAAATTTTATAAAGTATATTTAAGTTTTAGTCTGTTCTATCACAGACACTTTATTTAATATTTATCAAACAACCTCTTTACCCATATTATATATACGCTCTATTAATAATTCCAATATATCTTTTAACCATTTTTGATAGTATTAAACTATCAATTATGTTATAATTAAATTATTATTAATATGATTAAATACTTAAATCCGATTAGTACTGTATTTTTTCAATCCTTTTAGTTTTAAAAATAACAATTTTAAAAGAAATCGTTATCAATATATTTTTTATTAAGGAGGGCAAAATGACATTAAATCAGCTTTTATATTTTCAGACAGTAGCAAGATTAGAACATTTTAGAAAGGCTGCTGAAGAATTAAATATTTCTCAGCCAAGTCTTAGTCATTCAATGGCATCTTTAGAGGATGAACTCGGAGTAAAATTATTTCAAAGAAATGGAAGAAATGTCACACTTACAAAATACGGAAAGATTTTTTTAGAAAAAGTAGATTCTATATTATTTGAAATTCATCTAGCAGAAAAACAAATGAAGCGGCTTTCTGGGAATAAAGGTCATATAGATATCGCATATGTTGCTCCACTTTCTTATATATACATTCCCAAACTAATTAGAAATTTCTTAGAAGAGGATGAAAATAAAGAAGTTACTTTTAGTTTCCATCAATGTCTAACTAAAGATATATTATCTGGGATAATGAAAGATAAATACGATGCCGGATTCTGTGCTTTTGTTGAAGACTATCAAGATAATATCGAATTTACTCCTCTTATAAAACAAGAGATGGTTCTTATAACATCTATTGATCACGAACTATCAACTAAAGATACAGTAGAATTAAAAGAGATAGAAAAATATCCATTCATAGGATATGACAAGACATCTGCACTTGGTAATTACACTAGATATATTTTAAAGAACAAATCTATACACCCTGATATAATATATGAATGTCCAGACGAAAACTCAATTGCTTCATTAGTAGCTGAGGATTTTGGAATAGCTATTGTAGCAGATATAGATTCACTTGAAAACTACAATATAAAAAAATTAAGAATAAATGGAGAAAATTTATATCATACAGTACATCTAGCATACAAAAAAGATAGTTTCCAACCAAAATCACTTAAAAACTTCATAAAATTTGTAAATACTTTTGAGCTTGAATAAAATCAAGCTCTTTTTATTTGCACATTTATATTTAAACTTTTTAATTTTATCAAAACTACTCCCCTAATCACACACAAAATATAGTCTGTTAATTTTTTAAAAATGAAATCGTTTCATTGATAGTTTTATACTATCAATTTTGAGTTTAATTAGTATTAGATTTATCATTATACCCGTTATATAATTGTCATAAAGAATTAATCATTAGTTTTTAGACATTCTAATAATTTTCAAAATAGAAATTTTTTCAAAAACAACCTCTAGAGAATTTGAACACTTTTTAACAACAACTTATAAATTAAAAATTTACACAGATTATTAAAGGAGAATAAAAAATGTACAATCATATTTTTGAGCCGCTTACTATAAGAAGAATGACAATGAAAAACAGAGTTATGATGACTCCAATGGGAACAAACTACGCAGGACAGAACGGAGAAATAAACGAAAAACATATAAAATACTACGAACAGAGAGCAAAAGGTGGAACTGGTCTTATAATGGTTGAAAATGCAAGTGTTTCATCACCAGAAGGATCAAATGGAACTACTCAGTTAAGAATAGACCACGATAGCTATATCCCAGGTCTTTACAATCTTACAGAAACAGTACATAAGTATGGAACTTGCATAGGTATTCAGATAAATCATGCTGGAGCATCTGCAATGTCTTCAAGAACAGGAATGCAGCCAGTATCAGCATCTAATATACCATCAAAAGACGGTGGAGAAATTCCTAGACCACTAGAAGTTGAAGAAATATACGACATAGTAAAAAAATACGGAGAAGCAGCAAAAAGAGCTCAGATAGCTGGATTTGATGCAGTTGAAATACATGCAGGGCACTCATATCTTTTATGCCAGTTCCTTTCACCAGTATATAACAAAAGAACTGATGAATTTGGTGGATGTCCAGAAAACAGAGCAAGATTCGCTAAATTAGTTTTAGAAGAAGTTAGAAAACAGGTTGGACCATTCTTCCCTATATTCTTAAGATTTAGTGCAGAAGATTTTGTTGAAGGTGGAAATACTTTAGAAGATACTCTTGAACTTCTTGAATATTTCCAGGAAGAAGCGGACGTATTAGACGTATCAGCTGCTCTTAATGCATCACTTCAGTACCAGATAGATGCAAACTACATGAAAGATGGATGGAGATCTTACATGGCTAAAGCAGTTAAAGAAAAATTCGGTAAACCTTGCGTTACAACTGGTAATATAAGAAACCCAGAAGTTGCTGAAAAAATATTAGCAGATGGAGATGCTGATATAATAGGTATGGGACGTGGTCTTATAGCTGATCCAGAATGGGTAAACAAAGTTGAAGCAGGTAAATTAGATTGCTTAAGAAAATGTATATCTTGTAATATAGGTTGCGCAGGACATCGTATAGGACTTAATAAACCAATAAGATGTACTATAAATCCATCAGTTATAAACGGTGAAGAATACAAGAATAAAAAAGTAGAAAAAACTTGCAATGTAGTAGTTGTAGGTGGTGGTACAGCAGGACTTGAAGCAGCTTGTACTGCAGCAGAATTAGGATGTACAACATTCCTATTAGAAAAGAATGATCATTTAGGTGGATTATCTGCTCTAATATCTCAGATACCAGATAAAAACAGATTAGGTGATTTCCCTAAATATTTAATAAATAGAGCTAAAAAATTACACAACTTATTCATATTTACATCAAATAATGGAGATCCAGAATTTATAAAAGGACTAAACCCAGATTTAATAGTTAATGCTACAGGTTCAGCTCCTCTTCTTCCACCAATAAAAGGACTTCACGACAATATAGATAAAGAAGGCGGAAAAGTTTCTTCAATAGTAAATATGATAAACCACATAAACTCATATCCAGCTGATTTAACTGGCAAAAAAGTTGCCGTAATCGGTGGTGGAGCTGTTGGTCTTGACGTTGTTGAATTCTTCGCACCAAGAGGCGCAGAAGTTAGCATAATAGAAATGATGCCAGCAATCGGTGCAGGAATAGATCCAATAACAAAAGTTGATATAAACACATTAATGAATAAATACGGTGTAAACCAGATGCCTAACACAGCACTTAAAGAAGTATTTGCAGATCACTTCCACGTTGAAACAAAAGAAGGTCCTAAAGATTTATACTTCGACTATGGATTTATCTGCTTAGGAATGAAAGCTCAGACTCCAGTATTATCAGGACTTCATGAAGCCTTTGATAAAGATGGTGTTGAAATAATAAACATTGGAGACAGTATGCGTGCTAGAAGAATAATAGAAGGTACTTCTGAAGGTAGAGATCAGGTAATACTTGCCCTTACTAAAAAAGGTTTCTTAAAATAGATAGCAATACACTCTAAAATATATATATAGCTCTGGCCTTCAAGCAGAAGTTTCTTCCTTGAAGGTCAGACACTAAAAAAGCTTACCATATTAAATCCTTATATTAATAAAACTAAAAAAAGAAAAAAGCTACGAGTTTTCTATACTACTCGTAGCTTTTTTCTTTTTATCTATCTCCTATAAGCACGTCCATTACTCCCTTAATCGTGCTTACTTCAGCCTCTTTATATACCTCAAGCCCAAACTCCTCTATCGTACTACTAGTCACAGGCCCAATAGACACAAGCTTCTTGCCTTCAAGCAACTCCTTATAATTCTCTCCAGCAATCTCAATAAGATTCTTTACAGTAGAGCTACTTGTAAACGTAACATAATCTACATCAGATTTCAGTACATCTTCTGCAATCTCTCTACTCTTCTCATCTATCACAGTCTTATAACTAAATACCTCTGTTACCTCACATATTTCCTTCAACTTATCCGCTAAAAACTCTCTAGCATTTTCAGATCTAGGTATTAAAATTTTATCGCTGCTTTTCACAGTCTTTTTCATCTCTTCAAATAGAGACTCTGCCACAAATCTTTCAGGAACTATATCAGCTTTTATACCTCTCTTCATAAGTTCCTCAGATGTACCTGCTCCTATTGAACAGACTTTCACTCCAAAGAACACCCTAGAATCAAGTCCCATATTGTCTAAAGTTTCAAAGAATAACTCAACACCATTTCTACTTGTAAACACAATATGTGTATAATTTTTTAAATTCTCTATCTCTTTTCTAAGCTCTGTATCGTCATTTTTCTCAATTTTGATAACTGGAAGCTCTACTGCCTTTCCTCCAAGAGAGTTTATTTTTTCAGAAAGGTCACTGCTCTGTTTTCTAGCTCTAGTCACAACTACTTTCTTGCCAAATAAATCTCTATTTTCAAAGAAATTCAGCTTATCTCTAACCTTTACAACATCTCCAACAACGATTAACGATGGAGCTTTTACCTTTTTCTCCTGTGCAACTTCATACGCATTTTCTAAATCTGTAACTACCGTTCTCTGATTGTATCTAGTAGCCCAGCTTACAAAAGCAACCGGTGTCTTAGGATCTCTGCCTTCTTCTATAAGTCTATCGCTTATATGTTTAAGATTTCCTATACCCATTAAAAATACTAGTGTTCCCTTGCAGTTAGCAAGTGCATTCCAGTTTATTTCTTTATCCTCGTCTTCTCTTAGATGTCCTGTAATTACATGGAATGAAGACGCATAATCTCTATGAGTTATAGGTATTCCTGCATAACAAAGTCCACCTATTGCAGAAGTTATCCCAGGTACAATTTCAAAGTCTATCCCTTCATCATAAAGTACCTCGGCTTCTTCTCCACCTCTACCAAAAACATACGGGTCTCCACCTTTTAATCTAGTTACTATTTTTCCTTCAAGTGCCTTTTTAGCAATTACCTCGTTTATCATATCCTGTGGAAGAATGTGATTGCTCGACTTCTTCCCGACATAAATAAATTCGCAATCTTCTTTGGCCTCTTTTAAAAATTCATCATTTGCAAGTCTATCGTATATTATTACGTCGGACTTTTTGATACACTCAAGACCTTTTAAAGTCATAAGTTTTGTATCTCCAGGCCCTGCACCTACAAGATATACCTTTCCTTTCATTAAAAATCCTCATTTCTATCTATTTAATTTATACTAATTTATTTTGTTTGTACTAATCTTTTTATTTTAATCTACAAATAATATTATTCTTCTCTGTGTTTTTTCAAAACAAGCTCAGCCAATCTACTTCCAAGCTCTTTTGGATTATCTCTATCTCCATCAAGAGATGCTATAGTTATCTTTTCTCCGTCCTCATCTCCAAAAATTCCAGTTATAGTCAGCTTAGCTCCATCTACCTCACAGTATGCACCCATTGGTATGTGACAGCTTCCGTCAATTCCTGCAAGATAACTTCTCTCTGCATCTGTCTGAATCTGAGAAATCTCATCTTTTATAGCATCTATCATTTTTTCTAATACTACATCATTTTCCCTTATTTCTAAGGCAAGTGCTCCCTGTGCTGGAGCTGGTATCATCAAATCTACAGGAAGATATTCTGTTATCTTATCTTCTAAATCAGCTCTAAGCACACCAGATGCGGCTAAAACTATCCCATCTAAATTTTCAGATTCGATTTTAGATATTCTAGTTTCTATATTCCCCCTTATTGGAACAATATTTAAATCCGGTCTTTTTCTTAAAAGCTGATACTTTCTTCTCTTACTCCCAGTTCCTATAGTAGCTCCTATTGGAAGTTCATCAAAACTATTTAACCCTTCTCTAAGTATTATTACATCTCTAGGATCTTCTCTCTTTGGAACTGCTGCAAATTTTAAACCTTCAACTACCTCAGCTGGCATATCTTTCATACTGTGAACAGCTAAATCAATCTCACCTTCTAGTAGCTGACTTTCTATCTCCTTAACAAAGAGTCCTTTATCCCCTATCTTATCTAAAGACAGATGTAGAATCTTATCACCCTTTGTTTTTATTATTTTCACTTCAAACTCAACCTCAGGGAATTTTTCTTTTAATCTATCAATCGCCCAGTTTGTCTGGATAAGTGCTAAATTACTCCCCCTAGTTCCTACTCGTATCTTCATTTTCATCGCCTTTCTACTTGTTTTTATAGCTTTTATTAACTAAAATTGTTGAGAAATAAGAAATCTTATCCTCAAGTCCAGCATCTCTTAAATCTTTGTATACTATCTCTTTTTCTTGAGATGAGTTACTTACAAGTATTGCATTTTCAATAAGTCCATACTCATCCAACTTAGCTATTACTTCCTTAAAATTCTTATAAACCTTCATCAAAACTATACAGTTGTAGTTTTGAAGTATAAAGTCTAACTTTTCCTCTTCTATTGTGCATGGAGTTACAACAAGTGCATCCGTATCCATAACAAGAGGGAAATTATTAGAAGATGCTATATTAGAAAACGAAGAAATTCCAGGTATTGTAACCACTTCCACATCCTCGCTAAGTCTTTCCATTATATAGACATAAGTACTGTAAATCATTGGATCTCCAAGAGTTACAAATCCTACATCTTTTCCATTTATATTTATCTCATCTTCTATTTCTAGAGCTATCTCTTCCCAAGCCTTTATCTTCTCTTCTCCATTAAAATTCATCGGGAAATGTCTTTGTCTTATCTCTAAATCCTCTGGTAAATAGTCCTTAACTATCGACAAAGCTAAGCTTTCTCCACCCTTTTTAGGCTCTGGAGTAAATAGTATATCTATCTTTTTTAAAGTTTCCACTGCTTTTATCGTAAGTAACGAGCTATCTCCAGGCCCTGTACCTATTCCGTAAAATTTTGCCATTCTTTTCTCCTCTAAACCTCTTCAGCTTCTAATGCGTGCTGCACAAATTTCTGCTGAATTTTTTCTATCTCTCCAAGTCCTTTTAAATGAACTTCTGTTTCTATTCCTTCAGACTCTATTATAGTTTTCCAAGAATCCTCTTCATCTCCCGCCATATCATTCTGTGCATGTTCTCCTGCAACAAGCATAAGTGGCATAAGGTGTACTTTTTTAACATCTCTCTCTTTTAATCTTTTCACTACACTGTCTATTTCTGGATAACCTTCAACAGTACCAACATATACATCTGCACCCATATCTCTAAAATAGTACTCTATTGCAGGGTATGCACTGTGGCTTTCGTGGTCAGTACCATGTCCCATAAGAACAACAGTAGAGTCCATTTCATCTGTTACTTCTTTTACAGCTTCAACAGTTTCTTTGTAGTCCTCTATTCCAAAAAGAAGCGGTCTACCAAATTTTATGCTCTTAAATTTATCCTTGTACTCAGTTATCTGATTTTTTAATTTCACATATTCGTGTCCACATATTATGTGTAATGTCTGGATAACTACTTCTTCGTATCCCATTTCGTAAAGTCTATCCATAGCCTGAATTGGATTGTCTATCTCTATTCCATCTCTTTTTTTCAATTTATTTATTATCATATTAGATGTAAAAGCTCTAAAGAAATCATATCCTTCAAAGGCAGCTTTTATCTTATCCTCAACTGCATGTATAGTTTTTTCTCTGGTACCGTGGTAGCTAGTACCAAAACTTACAACAAGTATCGCCTTTTTCATATTATTTATCTCCATTTCTCTACAATAAATTTATATTTTTTCTAGCAATCAAATTTTGCTTCATCTTTCCAAATATCTAGTATCTCTTCAATATCTTTTAATTCACTAGTCTGATTTGGATAGTCCATTCTCTGTCTTTTAAGAACGAGTACATCTATTCCACATTCCTCACAGGCGTCGATTTTTTCTAAAAATCCACCTGCAGCTCCACTTTCTTTAGTCAGCATAAGGTCTATATCGTAATGCTTAATCATTTCTACATTCATCTCTTTTGAAAATGGACCCTTCATCGCAATTATATTATCTGCATTGAATCCAAGTTTTTCACATTCTATAATAACTTCTGATGTTGGAAGCACTCTTGGAAATAATTCTATCCCAGATAAATTTTCTCTATATTTAGCTAAATTCTTACTTCCAGTTCCAATGAGTATTCTCTTATACCCGTTATTTTTAGCTATTTCACACATTTCATCAATACTATCTGCAAAACGACAACCTTTATAATCTATCTCTTCAAGTAAAGATTTTCTCTCGTATCTTATATATCCTGTGTCCGTAGTTTCAGCAGCTTTTATAGCATTTTTTGAAACCTCTGTAGCATAAGGATGAGTTGCATCTATTATAAAAGAAATCTCGTTTTCCATTATAAATTTCTCCATATCTTCTTCACTCATCTTTCCAAGATGAATCTTCTTCGCAATGCCATCAGCTAAATCTTTTCCATATTCAGTCGTTACAGAAAGTATATATCTATTACAAAATCCTTTTTTATTTATCAATTCGCATATTTTTATGCTGTCCGAAGTACCACCTAAAACTAGTACCACAAAATCACTCCCTTTTCTAAACTGTATACCCTCTAGGAGTTATCATCATATCCTTGTCTATAAATGTCGATTTATTTCCTACAATTACCATAGTAGTCATATCAACTATTTCAAAATTCATTGTATCAAATGTGCAGATATGCTTTTCTTCGCCTTCTCTACCTGCATCTTTTACAATTCCAACAGGAGTACCCCCATCTTTAAACTCTCTCATTATCTCAAATGCTCTTGCTAAGTGTTCACTTCTTCCCTTGCTTCTTGGATTGTATAGGCAAACTACAAAATCTGCCTCAGCTGCAAGTCTTAATCTTTTTTCTATAACCTCCCAAGGAGTTAGAAGATCACTAAGACTTATATGGCAGAAGTCGTGCATTATCGGCGCACCTAAAACAGAAGCTGCTGCAATACTTGCAGTTACACCAGGTACAACCTTCACCTTAATATCCTCGTCCTCTTTGACAACAAGCTCAAGAATAAGCCCTGCCATTCCGTAAATTCCAGAATCTCCACTACTTACAACAGCTACATCTTTTCCCTCTTTAGCTATTTCTACAGCCATCTTACATCTGTCTATCTCTTTTCTCATACCATTTTGTACGACTTCCTTATCAGAAATCATATCTTCTATTAAATTAATATATGTCTTATATCCAACTATTACATCTGAATTTTTTATCGCCTCAATAGCTTCAAGAGTCATGTACTCTTTTCCACCAGGGCCAATTCCTATAACGTAAATCATAACTTTATCCTTTCATTCTGCCAAAAGCAAAAGTTGTTCCATTATTTTTATACTTATCCGAAATAACATTTCCACTTAGGAGATATGCTGAAGGCTGTGCAACAGAATAAACCCCAGTGTTTTTCTTTACAAATTCCGATTTATCAAACATATAGTCACAAGTGCAAATCTCATCCACATCAAATAGATTAAACTCTGCACAAAGAGCTTTTGATAAATCTATCATACATTTTTCGTCTTTTTTTATAATAAAGCTCCCTGTCTTTACAATTGCAGCAGGATGAATATTGTTTAGAGCAGAAAAAGTAGAAAACTCTTCAATCATTTTTTCAGTTTCTGTATTCTTTCTACACCCCATCCCAAGTGCAATTCTTCTCGGAACTAGCTTTATATAGATTAAATCCTCTTTTTCTTCATTATCTTTCTTTATATTATAAATAATCTCATCTACCCAACATCTAAGCTTATCAGTAACTGAAACGAGTACATCTAATTTTGCTATTGCATCAATCTCAGTTTTTTCATCTATCAACTCAAATCCAGATAGATTTAGACTATCTTTTTCAATTTCATAATCCGAATCAAAATATATCCCCACTCGCTTGTCATCCACAAGATATGAATTTACAAACTTTGCAGATTCTCTAAGGTTTTCCACATATCCACCGATTTTAGACACAATAACATCTAAAGCACCCTTTTTATTAGTATCTGTAGATGTTGTAATCACTGGATTTGCGTTTAAAACATCTGCTATTTTTAAAGTTATTTCATTTGCTCCACCTATGTGTCCACTTAGTAAACTAATCACATTATTCCCATTATCGTCCACAACCAACACAGCTGGATCTTCAAACTTACTCTTTAAAAATGGAGAAATACATCTAACTGCAATACCACAGGCAGATACAAAAATTATACATTCGTATTTATTAAAAAGCTCTCCCGTAAGCTCTTTTATTCCTCTCTTTTGGAAAAATACATCTACATTTTCTAGCTCTAAAGCTATTTTTTCTGCAGTATTTTTTCCCTTTTCTGTAACAGCTATAATAGCTATTCTTATATTTTTCTTAGCAATGACGATATCTTTTTTAGATATTCCATTTTCTAAAATCCTACCTACTTCATTCTTTAAATCAATATCTATTTCGAAATTAGTTTTCTCCATCTTCATTTCCTCTGTACTCGTGTACAAAATCTTTATCGTATAGTTTAGAGTTGTTGTAGTCCTGACCTAAAAATCTTCCAACCATTATAAGAGCAGTCTTGTTTATTCCATTTTCTCTTACCTTTGCTGTAATGTCTGTAAGTGTTCCTCTTAAAGCCATTTCATCTGGCCAAGTAGCCTTATAAACTACTGCAACCGGAGTATCTTCTGGATATCCACCCTCGATTAATCTTTCAACAACTTTTTCTATTTCCTGAACAGATAGGAAAATAACCATAGAAGTCTGGTGTTTGGCAAATTCCTGTATAGACTCTTTTTCTGGGACAGGAGTTCTTCCTTCCATTCTAGTTATTATCACACTCTGAGAAATTTCAGGCACTGTATATTCAACACCAAGTGCAGAAGATGCACCTAAGAACGAACTAACTCCTGGTGTGCAGTCAAATCCTACATCTACTTTATTTAGCTCCTCAACTTGTTCTCTTATTGATCCGTATATAGAGAAATCTCCTGTCTGAAGTCTTACAACCTCTTTATTTTCTCTAACTCCTCTTTCCATAACATCTATTATTTCACCTAAATCCATAACTGCACTATTGTATATCTCACAATCTTCTTTACAGTAGTCTAATAGTTCTGGATTTACTAAAGAACCTGCGTATATAACTATATCTGCATTTTTTAAAAGCTTGTAACCTTTTAAAGTTATTAGTTCTTTATCTCCAGGTCCAGCTCCGACAAAATGAACTTTACTCATAGCAAACCTCCAAATTAATTTATTTTTCCGCTGATATTAAAAAAATAGGGTTCTGTGGTTTAAAATAATCCCCACTACCCAATTTTTCTAATTTTGATACAGACACCATGCTGACATCTATATCCTTAAATCCCTTATTTCTTAAAAGCTCTAATGCTTTATAAAAAGTGTCTATTATAATAAAATTGGCGCATAATTTTCCACCTTCGTTTAAAATTTCATATGTCCAATCCACTATTTCCTCTAATTTTTTTGCAGTCCCTCCTATAAAAACAGCATCAAACTTTTCATCTGTTTCAAAAGGAGCATATCCTTCTAAAATATCTAGATTTTTTACACCAAATTTTTCCTTGTTAGACGCAATCAGTTCAACTGCGTGCTCATGTCTTTCAACAGCTACAACCTTCATATTGGGGTTTTTTAATGCTGCTTCTATACATACACTCCCCGTTCCAGCTCCGACATCCAGAAAACTTTTGGCATTTTCTATTTCTAGCTTAGAAAGTGCAATCGCCCTAACTTCTTCCTTTGTTATAGGCACCTTACCTGTAATAAAGCTACTATTTTTCATTAAGTTTCACCTATTTCCGTAAAATCTATTATTTTTTTAATTTATGTTTCTGTTTATATATCAACTATTGATCATCGTCCAATATTACAACGATATTCATATCGTAGTTTTCTATTTTTAAAATATCCTCTGGTTTTCCAATAGTTATTTTTTCGTTATCGTATGAAAGATTTTCACCGACAGCCATAGTTTTTTTCAAACCCCTTTTAATTATTTCCCGGGCAATTTCTCTAGGCCCAATCTTTGAATCCGTAACCATACACACTTTGCTATGAGATAGCAGATAATCAAAATCAGGCTCTCTTCCATGACTGCTAGTCATATATAAATCGTTCATATCTACTTTTATTCTCGAAAACATATACTGCATTGAGCTAATCCCTGGAATTATCTCCATCTTTTCATTATCTACATTTTTGCTCAGATACTTGCCTATTCCGTAGACAGATGGATCTCCAGATGCTATAACAGTTATATTTTTTTCTATATTTTCATTTATATAATTTTTTATTTCCACTAGATTAGCACCTAAAACAATTTTCTCGCCACAAAAATTCTCAAAAATCTCAAGATTTCTCTTGCCACCGATTAACACATCTGATTCAGCGATAATTTTTTTGCCAACCTCAGTTATATAGCCCTCGTTTCCAGGTCCTATCCCAACTACATTTAGCATATCTTCCTCCAAAGAATTAAAACTCTATCAACATTTTATTTTCTAAAACTTTCCAACATTTCCTCGGCATTTTTACTCTTTCCAAGTACTGTCTTATCCATTTTAAAAATAAATACTTCTATCTCAATCTCATTATCTACATGCATCTCTGCTCTTTTTTTACACTTCTCGCAAATTATATCGAAAACTTCTCCAAATCCATTTTCATATACAATATCTGTAGCTTCCTCAGTTGTAAGGCAAGAATCAATCTTTCTCACTAACTCTGTAGAAGCACCCATCAATGCCAAATTTGCTATAAGTATCTCATTTCTAGCATCTGCGACCTTGCTATGAGTATTAAAAATTCCTGCAGATAATTTTATAAATTTACCAATATGTCCAGCCAAAAGAATTTTTTTAAATCCCATTCTCTTAGCCTCCATTAACATATATCCTAAGAAATTGCTCGTCCTAACAACAGAACTATTTTCTCCAATCCTGTCTGAAATAAAGCTCTCTCCATGATTTCCAGGTACAAGTATAATCTTATCCATTCCAAGCTCTTTTTTCATATTAAGCTCTATTGAAAGCGACTTTTTCCAACCTTCATCGCTCATAGGCTCGACAATACCACTTGTTCCAATTATAGATATTCCACCTACAATTCCAAGTCTAGGGTTGAATGTCTTATTTGCAACTTCTTCTCCCTTAGGAATAAAAATAATTATCTTTATTATTCTTTTTCTCTCATTTGAGTTATTTTTTAATATACTTTCTTCACTTGCTTTTAAAACAGATTCGACTTCTTTTGCAATCATCTTCTGTGGAACTGGGTTTATCGCAGGTCTACCAGGCTCGACACTAAGTCCTTTTTTAGTGATAATTCCTACTCCATCTCCAGAAAACACACAGAATCCATCTCCTTCAAATGAGAATTTTTCAGAAGTCTTATCTATCTCATCTTCGTACACCCAAGTTGCCTTTGCAAATATTTCTATCCCATTTGTGGCATCTATATCATCTCCACCGTCTTTTTCTACAGAGCAGATTGAATAAATTTCTCCCGTATCCTCATTCTTTTTAATCTCACTAGAAACAACAGGAATAGATAAATATATTCCTTTAGGTGTATCTATATTTACCGTATCTATTTTTCCATTAGTTAAAAGCATATACACAGCAGCCTTTGAAACCGCAGTTGCACAAGATCCCGTAGTATAGCCCCTTCTGTATTTTTTCCCGTCTATATATACAAATTCTTCCATAATACAAACTATCTCTCTATGCTGTAAAGTATAGCATTGATTATTGCAGCCGCTAGATTACTTCCACCTTTTCTTCCCTCAGAAAGTATGTATGGAATATTTGTTTCTGCAAGTCTTTCTTTTGACTCAGCTGCTCCAACAAATCCAACTGGAACACCTATAACAGCATCTACTTCCATCTCTCCTGCTTCCACCATTTCTATAACCTTAAACAGAGCTGTTGGAGCATTTCCAAGAACAAAAATCTTTCTTCCTCTGTCCTCAGCAGCTATCTCAACTGCAGCCATAGATCTTGTAATCTCTTTTTCCTTGGCTCTTGCAACAGTTCTATCATCTGCAACTAAACAAGCATAATTGCATCCCAATTTATCTAATTTTCTCTTGTTTATTCCGCTTAAAGCCATAGTAGTATCTGTGTAAATACTAGCCTTATTTTCAAGAGCATCCTTTATTATCTCAGCTGCATTATCAGATATTTTTAGAATATCTAAATACTCAAAATCGGCAGTTGTGTGTATCGCTCTTTTTATTATTTTTTCTTCTATTTCACTTTTGTACTCATATCCAGGTCTTATATCGTCTATTATTCCCTGTATAATCTCAAAACTTCTCTCTTCAATCTTCATAGGGTTTTTAATATAATCCAAAAAAATCCCTCCTTTTATTTTTTATTCGTATCTTATTCCACCTTTGATAATATCTAGTGTGTACATATCTGAATAAACTTTGTCTATCTCTCTTCTTTTTAATTCAGCTATCATCTCAGTACAATCAAAGTATTTATCCACTAAAATTCCGACTATTGTACCACTATGTGCTACATTTACTCCAAATCCACCACATTTATCAGATACCTCTATAATCTCGTGTAGATACTCTTTTTTACAGATATTTTCATTTGCCAAACTACTAGCAGTACACGCTCTACCAATCATCTCTCTATCTTTTTCTGTGAATCCCTTTTTAAGCATTCTAAAGGCATTTTCAATAATTTCTCTATTTTTCATCTTTGCCTCTTTGTACATTCTGTTCTTTCTAAGGTCTACAGTATTTAGATATTTATTAGGCTCTAAAAGAAAAACCTTCATATTATCTATATACCCAAGTTTTTCCTTCACTTTACCCTTAACTGGGTTAAATATCACATTATCCTTCATAAATACAGAATCTGTAGGCTCTATTGATGATGCTATTTCTGCAATTTCTTCTGGAGTCATTTCCTCACCTATTAGATTTAATGCAGCTCCTATAGCAGCTCCTATATCTGCAGTTGAGCTACCCATTCCCTTGCTTACAGGAACCTCACTTATTATTTTTACAGATAAATTGTTTAGCGTTTCAACTGGTATATCGTATTTTTCAAATACTTTTCTTATAGCCAATCTCGATTTTTTTACATTTCTTATGTATATTTTCTTTTCTGTTCCTTTAACTCTTTCAGTTAAGTCCTCTTCCTCACCATCTTTTCTCTCTTCAAGGTAAACTTCTGAAAAAAGATTTACTGCATAGGAGCAGAGGTACTCTTCATTTCCTATCATTCCCTGAACAAACTCTCCACAAGAAGCAGGGCATTTTGCGTAACCTTTCACTCTATTCACCCAATACAGATCTAAGTGCATCTACAAGTACAGTATTTTGTTCATGATTTTTAATAGCTACTCTAGCAAAACTAGAGTCTAAACCAATAAAATTAGACGCATCTCTAATGAGAAGACCTGCCCTTTTTAATAAATTTTCTTTCACATCCAATACATTTCTATTTTCAAATCTAACTAGAATAAAATTCGCATCTGAATTAAATGCCTTTATTCCATCTATTTTATTTATTTCATTTATCATACATACTCTTTCTTTAGAAAAATACTCCTTGCTTTTTCTTATGTACTCCTCCTCTTTAAATATAAAATCAGATGCAGAATCTGCAAATGAGTTTATCGTCCAAGGCTCTTTTTCATCGTACATCTTTTGAAGTAATTCCCTATTTGAGCTTATTCCATAACCTAGCCTAATTCCTGGTATTCCAAAGAATTTTGTAACTGCTCTGATTATGAATAAGTTCTTTGATTTTTCGACCATATTTACAAGACTTCTCTCTTTTTCAGAGTCTGCAAATTCAATAAAGGTTTCATCCACTATAAGCAACTTTCCTTCCTTTTCTGCAAATTCCAGTAGTTTTTTTATTTCTCTAACAGATCCATCTGGATTGTTTGGATTGCAGATAAATATACTGTCAAATTCGTCTTTTCTTCTGTAAATTTCGTCTAAATCAAGTTTAAAATCTTTCTTCCAATCCATCACAAAATCTACTACACTTAGACCTGCAATCTCTGCACCTTTTCTATATTCAGAAAAAGTTGGATTGATTATAGCAAGTCTACCACTTAAATTTCTCATAAGGAGGTAGATTATCTCCGTTGCTCCATTTCCAGGAATAATATAGCTATCCTCTACTCTAAGGTAGTCTGCTATATTTTTTCTAAGTCTTCTATATTTTATATCTGGATATTTTTGCAAATTCTCCACTCCAGCCGCTACAATCTTATCCATACTCTCTACAATAAATGGATTAATATTTGAGCTAAAGTCGATAATTTTATCTGCTTCAAGTCCATAGAGTTCGGCTGCTGAATTGATATCTGCCCCATGAACTGAGTTTATATTAACTTTTTCTTTATTGAACTCTTTTTCTTTGGTAGATTTATTTTTTTTATTCAAATTATTTTCCATCAATTCTTTCCAAACTCTCCTTTTAACAGTATTAATATATTATATCATAATGCAAAACAACGCTGATAAAATTAAAAGTGCATTAGCTGTTGTCGCATACATAAGCTTATTCATTCTAACTATATCGTAGTTTTCTAATTCTCTTTTTTTATCTCCAATAGTAGGTTTATATACTTCCTTCCCAAAGTAGATATTTGTTCCACCAAGCTGTACTCCAATTGCTCCAGCTGCTGCACCTTCTGCAAATGCACAGTTCGGACTTTTGTGATTTTTTCTATCTCTAATCGCTATTTTAAACGAGTTTGCTCCATTCATACCACATAAAAATGCTCCTAAAGGCATAAATATCGCAGTTAATCTTGCTGGAATAAAGTTGGCTACATCATCTAATTTTGCAGATACACATCCAAGGTTTAAATATTTATCATTCTTATATCCAACCATTGAGTCTAATGTGTTTATCGCCTTATAAGTCATTGCTCCTACAGGGCCGAATAAAAATCCGTAGAACATCGGCGAAATTGTTCCATCTACAGTATTTTCGGCAACTGTTTCAACTGTAGCCCTTATTATCTCAGATTGGCTAAGATTTGTAGTATCACGACCTACTATATATGAAAGCTGCACTCTCGATTTTTTTATATCTCCAGTTTCAAGTACGTTGTAAATCTTTGTAGCCTCGTCCTTTAAACACTTTGTAGAAAGTGTTGTGTAGATTATAAACGCACTCACAAAAATTTCTACATATTTATTGAAGCTTGCAATCTTTACAATCAATGTTGTAACAAGCGCTGTTGTAACAACAGGCACCAACCACATCAAAATTCCCAAATATTTTAGAGATTTCTCTGATTTTGCATGCTTTCTTATAAATTTTTCTGTTTTGCTTATCAACTTACCTATAAATCTCACTGGGTGTGGAAACCAATACGGGTCTCCAAACACCAAGTCCATAACGTATCCCAAAATCATAATAAGTATATTTACAAAACTATATCCAATCACAGTAAAAACAATCTTACTCGTTCCCTGTGGTGTAAATAAATTTTCCATAATCAAAATTTCCTCTTACATTCTAGCTTGGCAATTAATAAATCGCCTCAAATTTTTATTATCTTTCACAGTTTTTAAGTATATTTTCTATACAATCCAAATTGTTGTAAAAATGAGTGTGAAGATATGTCGCAAGTGTATTTTTCTTGCTATATCCTCCTTCCCATTCATCTACAACTTTTCCATCTCTAATTTTTCTCATCTTATATGCGCATTTTTCGTCGCTTTTAAATATTGAGTGGTGGAATTCGTGCCCTCTTATACAATCTCCTTCTTTTGAGATAACTGTCTTTTCTATGGCTTTTCCTTCACAGTATCCAAATCTTCTAAGTCTAGGAGTCATTTCGCTGACACCTTCAAAAATCCCAACCATATTTCTTTCAACTCCAGACTTGTCTATAATAGATTTTCCTAAATACATAAGTCCACCACATTCTGCATATATTGGAGTATTGTTTTCGTATAAGTCAAATATTGATTTTCTTATAGACTCATTTTTTTCTAATTCCTCAGCAAAAATTTCTGGGAATCCTCCTCCAATGTACACAAAGTTGCACGTCGGAACCTCTATATCCTCAAGAGGACTAAAGTATTTTGTTTCTATTCCAAGTTTTTCAAATATCTCTATATTTTCTCTATAGTAGAAGTTAAATGCCTTATCATGTGCAATCGCAACAGTTTTTCCCTTAGCTAATTCAAATAAATTCTTCTTTTCCATTTCCTCAACTAAGTCAAATTTGCTGACAACTTCTTCGTTTTCTGATAATTCTATAATCCTATCTATATCTATATACTTTTCAATTTCATCCGCAAGAGATGAGAATTTCTCAGATAATTTTTCAACCTCATCCATTGGAACAAGACCTAGATGTCTTGATTCAAGTGCAAATTTATCATTTGGTGGAAAATATCCAAAAACTTCTAGCCCACAGTATTTTTTTATAGACTCTTTTATTATGTTGAAGTGGCTTTCAGTTTTTACATTATTTGCAATAACACCTATGATATTTACATTTTTGTCTAAGTTTAAATAACCAAGTACTGTCGCTGCAGCAGATGCAGCCATTGCCTTACCATTTATAACTAGTATTACTGGAGTTTTGGTAATCTTTGACGTGTAAGAACTGCTACATTTATCTATATCAGTTCCAAATCCATCATAAAGCCCCATAACCCCCTCAATCACAGAAATATCAGCATCCTTTGACGCAGTATTTACTATGTATTTAATCTTTTCATCGTCTAACATATAAGAATCTAGGTTTCTAGAATCTCTACAAGTTATAAATGTGTGAAAAGACGGATCTATATAATCAGGCCCAACCTTGTATGGCTGCACCTTTAGATTTCTCTTTGTAAGTGCCCGCATAATCCCAAGCGAAATTGTAGTCTTTCCAACTCCACTTGAAGTACCTGCAATCATAATCTTTTTCATTTATCAAATCTCCTATTATTAACAGCATTAACTATTTACTTGCTTGAATTTCCAACTATTTCGTATATTTTTTCCATGTCTAGGTTTTCTCTTAGCATATCCGCAAGTCTGTCATATTCTCTATTTTTAAACTCTTCAAATGATTCTACCTCACTAGTTATAGGCTCTAAGCCCTTCTTAGCTCTTATTGTGTTTAGAAGGGTTCTAGTAAAGTCTATCTCATCAAAAATCCCGTGTAGGTAAGTACCTACAACATTTCCTTCTGAATTTGAGCATCCTATTAAACAGTTCTCAACATTTTTATCCATTAAACCTGTAGGCTCACTCGCAAATATTTCGTCTACACATTCATCTAGTTTTGTTGTCGTTCCCATGTGTATTTCATAGCCTTTAACTTTTTTTCCTGATACATCATTTAAATAGCCTTGCACATTATCAGAAATAACTCTCTCTGTCTGCACAGTAGTTTTCTCTTTTTCAAATTCTGTAACAGTATTTAAAAGTCCTATTCCTTCTACTTCTAAATCGTCGCTTTCAACACCATATTTATCGACGATTTTTTTGCCTAACATCTGATATCCACCACAGATTCCAAATACTAGCTTTCCTCTTCTAGCACATTCCTTTATCTGCTCCTCAAGTCCAGTTTCTCTTAAATATTTTAAATCATCTACTGTACTCTTAGTTCCTGGAATAATTAGCATATCAGGATTTCCAATAGACTCACCAAAATCAACATATCTAAGACTTACATCACTCTGTGTTTCAAAGATATTGAAATCTGTAAAGTTTGACATATGTGGAGTCCTAACTATTTCGATATTTATATCATTTTTCTTTGTTGCCTTTTTAAATCTAGTAGTTACACTGTCCTCGTCCTCAATCTTAATATCAGAGTACGGAACAACTCCCAAAACAGGTATATGTATGATATCCTCAAGCATCTTCACACCTTCAGCAAAGTACTCTTTTTTTCCTCTAAATTTATTGATAATTACACCTTTCACTCTTTTTCTCTCGTCCTCAGTTAAAAGTGCAAGTGTACCTACAATAGAGGCAAATACCCCTCCTCTGTCTATATCAGATACCAAAACAACTGGAGCATCAGCGATTTCTGCCATCCCCATATTTGAGATATCTCTTTCTTTTAAATTTATCTCGGCGCAACTTCCTGCACCTTCCATAATAATTACATCATACTCATTTTCTAAATCAGAAAATGTGTCCTTTAAAATATCTACTAACTCTAATTTATATTCATGATATTCAGAGGAATGCATCTCTCCAACAACTTTTCCTCTAACAATTACCTGACTTCTATGATTTCCGCATGGCTTTAATAGGATTGGGTTCATGTCTGCTTTTGGTTTTATCCCTGCTGCTTCTGCCTGAAATACCTGAGCTCTTCCCATCTCTAGTCCTTCATCTGTTATGAAAGAGTTTAGTGCCATGTTCTGTGGTTTAAAAGGAGCTACTTTGTATCCGTCCTGAGCAAAAATTCTGCACATACCTGCAGCGATTATACTCTTTCCTACATTGGATGCAGTTCCTTGAAACATTATTTTTCCTTTCAAAAATTTCACTCCTTTCAACGTATAATTTTCCTATCTTATATTATACTATTTAACAACGATAATAATTATCTTTTTTAATGATTTTAATGTTATTTTTCTCATTTTATTTTGTATTTTTGATTATATAGGAAATTGATGTAGGTTTTATTAAACATAATTTTTTATCAACTAATAACATAAAAAATGCGATTGCATCTAATTTTTGCAATCGCATTTGTATGTTACTATTTTACAATTTTTAATACATATCCTTAGCTATAAATATATATACATACTATACATTCTTTCTAGCTGCTACTAAACAAGATGATTCTATCTTTGAATTAAGCTCTTCAAAGTAAACGAATAATAATTCATCCGCACCATTTAATACACTTTTATCACTTTTTTCACTAACTAATACTATCGGTTGGTCAGCTGTTATTGCTTGAAGTGCAAATGATCTATGTATTCCATCTGACTCTAATATCATAAATTTTTTACAATTTGGATAGAATTTTTTTATTACTTTCTTATTTGTTTCAAATCTATTTCTTCCTCCAATTCTGATGGCATTAGTTTTATTAACTAAATTATCACTTATTACAGCATTTCCACCTATTGCATAAGTTTTTACTGAATTTAAATCAGAGTTTAGTTTTTTACCATCCGTAACTATAACAGGCATTTTATTCTTTATTGCTGCAGAAGCTATTGATACGGCATCAGCTTCTCCATTTTTCCCATTTACAATAGCAACAGTATCGACATCAGTTAATCTAGCCACTTCCTCTGCTACTCTATAGCTAGTTTGATATCTATCTCTTCCTGCTAATCTAATTACATTATGTCCTTCTCTTCTTAGCTTATTTTCTAATTCCTTTGTTATTACTCGCTCTCCACCTACTATATATACATCTTCAGTAAGTATATAATCTCTAACAACTCCACTACTTCCATGAGAAGTATATACTGGCACTAAATTAGCATTAGCCGCACCAACAAGCCCACTTGCACTTAACCCATCTGGGATATCTCTTTGAGATACTAAAACAGTAGCGTCTGCATCTTCTTTTAAGAAATATTCAAAGTTATCATATGATTCATAAGGTCCTATATTTACATATTTTGCATCCACTACATCATCTCTATAATCTGATAATGCAGATACCTGAGCTATTGTTGATAACATTAATATTGCGCCCAATGCTATTGACATTAATTTTTTGTGCATGATAATTACCTCCTTCTATTTGTTAATTTTATAGTACTACTTATTTTATTTAAATTCAATCTTTTGTATTCAATATTTCTATACTATCAATATTATATTATTATATTTCACTATAAGTGAATTTTTTCTCGGTTGTTTGCATGCGATAATATTCATATATAGTGAAAGGAGTTTTGTTATGTATTTTGAAAATGATAAAGAATTATTCAAAACAATAGGAAATAATCTTCGTATTTTTCGTAAAAATGCAAATTTAACGCAAGCTCAATTAGCAGAAGCTGTTGGAATAAGTATAAGTTATTTATCAAAGATTGAAGCGATTAATTGTGATAAGAGTATTTCTCTTTCTATACTTAACCAGATTGCAAATTTTCTCGAAGTTGATATTATTGATTTTTTTAAGGGGGAATGATTTATGTCAAGAAAAGCTAATACACATGGTGGAGGAGCAAAAACTAACGAAAATGGTCTTTTATTTGAACAATCTACTTCTCTTGTAGATTCATTAATTAATGCTGGCTTTACAGTTAAAAATGATGAGATCTTTTCTGATGGAAAACTTTTAGGTTATACATATAATAAATTTAAATTTTATAAGCATTTTTTATCAAAAAAAGGAATTAATTATAAGGATTATAACTCAAAACGATGGCTTCCTGATGATGTCTTTATAAATGAAATCAACAAGACAGTTTATATAATCGAAAAAAAATTTCAAAAGAGTTCTGGTTCAGTTGATGAAAAACTTGCAACATTTTTATTCAAAATATACGAATACGAGAAACTTCTTACTCCTATTGGATATAAAATCCAATATATTTACCTACTATCTTCTAATTGGTTCAAACAGAAGAAATATGATGATTATTTTACTTATATGGAACTACATAATTGTCCTTATTATTTTGATGAATTACCTTTATCAGCAATTGGACTATAATTGTTAATTTTATCAATATTTTTTATTATTACTAAATGGAGGTGTATTTTTATGGTTTATAGTTATAATGAAGTAACTCATTTTTTCTCTAATGAAGGTTCTAGAAATGAAGTTCGTATGCGTGTAATTAATAAATTTTCAGAAGAAGTTTTTGGTACAGGGCCTGCTAAAAACGCTTCTCGTTACAAATACTACGTAGAAACACTAAAAAATGGTAATCGTATTTATCTACAACGACCAGCACGTTTTCACAATGGATTTGATTTTCTAGTTTGTGTAGAAAATACAAATTATGCAGAAGAAGGAAAAAGACGTCGCAACTACCCAAAACACGATGATATAAAAAATGATTTAAATTTAAAAAAAGCAGAAAATCCAGAAATGTACTCTAAATTATATGATATTCTAAAAAAAGTTTTTGAGTGTAATGATGTATTAGATGAAGAAATTGATACTATTCATTTTGAGTCTGGTCTCCCTGTAGACCATATAGTTAAAGCCGCAAAATGGTTATTTATAGAACAAGATATTCGTTATTGGAATTACTCTGGAAGATATATGACTTGGGAAATAATTCCTGAAAAATAACAAAAATACAAATTATATTTATTAACCTTGAATTTATAATCTAAGTGCAACAAAAAAAAGAACTCATATCATTTTCTTGGTATAATATTCATGCCAACAAAAATTAAAACCAAGGAGAAAATGATATGAGTCTATA
>NZ_JBLOUI010000030.1:0-30229 GCF_047807365.1 Peptacetobacter sp. AB800
TTTTATTAATTATTTTTTCATCTTTTCGCTTTTTCAATACATTCATATTACTATTATACACAAGTTTTCCACAGTTTTAAATTATTATAATTTCCTTAAGAATAAAAAAAGAGATTAATATAGATACAATAATTATTTTTAAATAATAAATTCAAAAATAAAATATCGTAAATACATCAATCTCTTTCTTATTCTAATTATATTTCATCGTTTAATCTATATCCCACACCAACTTCTGTCATTATATATTGGGGATTTGCAGGTTGTTTTTCTATTTTTCTTCTAATTGTCGCCATAAATACTCTTAATGACTTGGTTTCTCCACCTATTACTCCACCCCATATTTTTTTTATAATATAATTATGTGTTAATACCTTTCCATGATTTCTTGCTAAAAGGGATAATATTTCGTATTCTATTGGTGTTAAATGTATATTTTCTCCTGATACAGTCACCTTTCTCTTATCGTAATCTATGAACAAATCTCCCACAGAAAAAGTATCTTCCTTTTCTTCCTCGGGCATAGAAATATCTACAGATTTATTTTCTTTATGTCTAAGAGCAACTCTAACCCTTGCAAGAAGTTCAACTATTGAAAATGGCTTTGTTATGTAATCATCAGCTCCAGTATCAAATGCTTCCACTTTTTCTCGATCTTGTTCTCTAGCGGATACTACAATTATTGGAAGGTCCGAAATCTGCCTAACCGTTTTAATAACATCAATACCATCTATATCTTCAAGACCTAAATCAAGTAGCATAACATCTGGAGATTTTGCTATAGCATTTTGGACTGCTTCTTTTCCAGTTGAACTCTCTATTACTTCATAATCTTGAGTTGTTAAAGCTGTACATATAAATTTTCTAATTGTACTATCATCTTCTACAACAAGTATAAGTTTTTTACTCATTTTTTATCCTTCCTTACTCTTCATCTTCTTTTAGTGGAAGATTAAAAATAAATTCAGCACCACCTAATTCTTGACTATTTCTAACCTTTATTTCTCCACCATGTGCATTTACTATAGATTTGCATATAGAAAGACCTAAACCTACGCCTTTTCTAGAGTCTTTACTTTTTCTTTCTCCAGTATAGAATCTATCAAATATATGACTAGCTAAATCATCTGATATACCTGGACCATTATCTGAAAATTCAAACCAAGCATTGTCATCATCTCTATATACTCTTATATTAATCTTACAACTACTTGTTGCATATTTCAATGAATTATCAACTAAATTAACAAATACTTGTTCTATTAATTTCGCATCCATTGGAACAAATATCAATTCATCTGGTATATCAATTTCCACATCTGCATCGTTCAACCTTCTTTTTATATGGGACAAGGCTTCTGATAATACCTCCTCTACAAGCTCTGGTTCTTTTTCAACCTTCAATTTTCCTTCATCTATCTTTGTCATACTTAGTAAATTTTCTACTAATCGTATTAACCATTGAGAATCTTCGTATATACCATTTAGTAATTCGTCTGTAATCTCTTCACTTATTTCATTTTTATTTTTTATAATTGTACTTACAGCACCGGATATCCCTGCAAGTGGAGTTCTTAAATCATGAGAAATAGCTCTTAAAAGGTTACTTCTAAGTCTTTCACTTTCCATTTCTAGTTTATCTTTTTCTCTTGATTCTGCTAGTTCTTCCCTATCAAGTGCAATACTTACCTGTGCTAATACAGTTTCTATAAATATTTCATCATCTGTATCTATATTTTTAACTTCTGATGAAACACCTACAGCACCATGAATTTTTTTAATTCCTTTTATAGGAATATATAATCCTACAGCACCGCTAAGTGTATCTGTAAAATGACCTGCATTCATACCATTATTAACAACCCACTTTGCAACAGCAATTTCGTTTGGAGAAATCATTATATTATTTTCAAAGTCATGTTCTGTTACATCATTGATACTCTTATGTTCAAATTCTATTTCATTATTTTTTCCCTTATATTTAATATAGTATATTTTTTCTTCATTTTTCATAACTAGGGAAACATCTCTTTCAAGACTAACACTTAAAATTTCTAATGCCTTTTCTATTATATCTTCTTTTCTAGATACCTTCAAAAATGTCCTACTTATCCGATAAATCATCTGTGTATGTTCTTCTCTTTTACTTGCATTATTAGCCTGGAATTTTATATTAGACATTAAAGCACTTGTTATTATTCCTATTACGCAGAACACAGCTAAAGTTATAATATAGCTTGGATCTGCTATAGATAAAGTATATTTTGGAATAGTAAATAGATAATTTACTATTGTTATATTTAAAAATGCACTTAAAATACCTAGTGTATAACCATTTGTCCAAAGAGACACCATAGAAACACCTAGCATATAAACTAACAAAATATTATCTTTTGCAAATCCTATCGACTGTAAAACATAAGCCATAACAGTAATAAAAATACTTATAAGAATAAATTTTATAATATCTACTCTAGAAACAGAAAAAGCTCTCTTCAGTTTGGATTTATTATTATTTTTATTTACCTTATTCGAATGAATTTCGTTTCTAAACGGAATTATAAGAATATCTATATTATCTATATTATCTAATAATTTATCAGCAATATCCTTTTTAAATTTCCTTTTAAATTTGCCTTTATCAGAGTGATCTCTACCAATTATTATTTTAGTTACATTTCTTACCTTAGAATATCTAATAATTTGCTCTTCTGGGTTTTCACCATGTAATATTACTACTTCTGCACCCAATTTTTTTGCAAGATCCATATTTTCGCCAAGCCTTTTTTTAGACTCTTGACTAATTGAAGACATATCTGATGGCTTAACATATATTGCAATCCATTTTGCTAAAGAAGAATCTGCTATTCTATACGCCGTTCTTATTACTTTTGATGAAGATGTTGACGGACTTATACACGCTAATAATATATCTGATGTAGGTTTTACACCTGAATCAGCTTTTGACATTCTTGATATCTGAACTTCTTTATTGACACGATCTGCAGTTTTTCTAAGTGCAATTTCTCTAAGTGCAATTAAATTATCTTTTACAAAGAAATTTTCTTTAGCTCTTTCTGCTTGAGTTTTTTCGTAAATTTTACCTTCTTTAAATCTCTCTAATAATTCTTCTGGCTCAATATCAATAAGTTCTATTTGAGTATAAGAATCACTTATTACTTTATCTGGTACTGTTTCCTTTATATTGATATTTGTTATTATTTCCATAATATCATTTAGACTTTCAAGATGTTGAACATTCAAAGTTGTGTATACATTTATTCCTGCCAATAAAAGTTCCTCTATATCCTTCCATCTTTTATTATGTCTAGAACCTTTTGCATTTGTATGTGCAAACTCATCTACTAATATAGTGTGTGGTCTTCTTTTTAATGCAGCATCTATATCAAATTCATTCAATTTTATTCCCTTATATTCAACTTGCTTTACTGGAATTCTTTCTAAGCCATCTAATAAAGCCATTGTATCTGGTCTTGTATGGGGTTCTATGTATCCAACTACCACATCTATCCCATTATCTTGCAAGGAATGAGCCGCTTCTAACATCGCATAAGTTTTACCAACACCCGCAGCATATCCAAAGAATATTTTCAATTTTCCTCTTGAAGTTTCTTCTTCTTTAATTTTTTCGAGTATACTATCTGGATTTGGTCTTTCCATAGACTATACCTCCCTTTAATTGTAAAATTTATTCTCCTTTATTTTTTGTGAAACACAACTGTTATCATCATTAAAACACTTGTAAATAAATTAAATAAAAGTAGATACATAGCAAAAACATCTATTTTTAAGTATAAATTATTATTCATAATTATAGGTAATATTAATATTATTACAGCAACAGATTTTATAATCATTTTTATATAATCTATAACCTTTATTATTTTTTCGGATTTAATAACTTCCCTACTTATACCTATTATCATAGGTATTTTTGCAGGATCTGAGTCATTATCTATAATATCTCCAAAACTTTTTACATCTTCATTTGAATTTCCCATAACTATTGAAACATCTGCATTTGCTAGAGCATATATATCATTTTCTCCATCTCCTACAACAGCAGTTTTATTACCAACACTTTGGCAATCTTCAACAAAATCCAATTTATTATCAGGAGTTGCCTCTGATATAAATTTATTAATTCCACATTCTGCTGCTATGGTTGCAGCTGTTAAAGGATTATCTCCTGT
This sequence comes from Peptacetobacter sp. AB800, assembly GCF_047807365.1. NCBI lineage: Bacteria > Bacillati > Bacillota > Clostridia > Peptostreptococcales > Peptostreptococcaceae > Peptacetobacter > Peptacetobacter sp. AB800. Next base: position 4,215 of record NZ_JBLOUI010000030.1, read on the forward strand.
CGCTAATACTATATCGTATCCACTATTTTCCAATTTTTTAAAAGATTTTTTTAACCCTTCTTTTACAATATCTTTTAAATAAATTACCCCTAATACTTTATCATTCACAGCTATTGATAAAGGAGTTCCCCCTTTCATAGAAATTTTTTTACTTATTTCTTTACATTCAATAGGATAAGTTCCTCCATTATCTTCTACAAATTTTTTTATTGCTTTTTCAGAACCCTTTCTAATTTTAAACCCTTCTAAATCACATCCACTAATTCTACTACCTAATGCAAATGAAATAGGTTTAATATCCTTTTGACCAATATATTTTCCTCTTAAAGAATACAATTTTTTTACATATACTAATATACTTTTTCCTTCTGGAGTATCATCATATGCTGAACTCAATGCTGCAGCTTCTGCAACATCATCTTCAGATATGTTTCTAGCAGGATAGATTTTTATTGCCTCTCTATTACCAAATGTAAGAGTTCCTGTTTTATCTATTAAAATTGTTTTTACATCAGCTAATTTTTTTATTGAATTTATATTTTTTAAATCTATATTATAATATTTTAAAATTTCACCTTTAAATAGCTTTAAAAATTTAAAAATATTATATATATCATCTGGCAATATTGCTATGTATATACCTAAAAAATAAAATATTTTTTCAAACAAATCTATTTTATTGTAATGTGAATATACAAGTATAATAAGTATTGCTACGATTATTGATAATACAGTACTTTTATTTTCTCTTGATCTTCTATCTAAATCATCTATAACTCTTTTATTTATTGTTCTTTTATTTTTAATTTCACCAGAATTTGATTTTGCTTTAACTACTAAAGAATCCGATATTAGTTTAGTTCCTTCTTTTACTGAATCTCTTTCGCCACCTTCTTCAACCAAAACAGCTGCACTTTCACCTGTTATACAGCTTTCATCTAAAAGAGCTACTCCATCAATCACTGTTGCATCACAAGGAACTATATCTCCTCTATTTAATATAAAAATATTTCCTTTTTTTATATCTTTTACATCTATTTTTTCAGCATATCCATTTTCTAAATCAACAATTTTTGTTACTGTTTTTGTTTTTTCTTTTGATTTTATCTCTCTTGTTATATCTTTTTCATACTTAGAGTTAAAGTATCTTATCAGTATACTTAAAAATGCAACTAAAAGTGAAAATAAAAATACATATATATCTATATTAGATGCATTTTTATCAAAAACTCTTGCTACTAACATAAAAAACATAACAGTTATAGATATAATTATAGAAACAGATTTTAAGCTTTTTCTTATATATCCAAATTTTAAATCTCCATTTATATCTTTATTTGTTTTATATTCATATATACCTGATAATATTTTCATATACAACACCCTTTCATATTTCTTATATCTTAAATATAACAGTTAAAATATAAAGCTAGGATAAAAATGTATTCTTTAAGCATTAAGATTATATAAAGATTGTATAAATACCAACTAACATCATTTTTATTATGGCAAAAAATTCTCTTACATAAAATACTGGTATCAAATACCACTTAGTTCTTTCTGTATAAAAACTTATATTTTTATAACCCTCCATTTTTGCATACTTGTCGCTTCTAAAAGCGTGAAAATCTGTAGTCACTACCTTAACATCTACATCAGCTACATTTTTCTTGCTGTCGTTTTCAATTTTATCTCTAGAAAACTCAAAATTCTGCATAGTGTTTACAGATTTATCTTCCTTGATAATCATCTCTGGTTTAATTCCTCTTTCAACAAGATATCTTTTCATAGCCTCGGCTTCAGAGATATTTTCTCCATCGCCCTTTCCACCAGACACAACTATCTTACAATCGTCGTCATTATTTTTAACGTATTCAACTGCTCTATCAAGTCTTCCTTTAAGTGTAAGTCCTGGCTCATTCCCCATCACTCTAGCTCCCAAAACGATGATATAATCACAGTTTTCCGTACTTTTCTTAGGAAATGCGATAATCATTCCCTCAACAGCGACGAATATTATAATCGCCACAGCTGCACAAATTTTTACAATCATATATAACCACCTATGTTTTTTAATCTTATCTCTAGTGAAGTGGTACACCAAGCAAATTGTTCCAAGTACAAAGAAAAATCCACTAAATGCAACCCCATTCATAGCGAAAAACAGTATTCCAAAGTATAAGTAGAACACAATCGCTAAAAACAAACTAATACTCATAAATACCAACTCCCGCAAATCTCAATTTTAGTAAATTTCAACTATTTTCTATACAACTCAAATGCTGTATACTCATCTTTTTCTCTATATCCAAGTTTCTTAGCAAGCTCTATAGATCCTTTGTTGTGGGCATCCCAACTAGGATATATCCCTCTTTCCAAGCACTTCAATATTATGCTTGCCCCACAAATAAGCGCATATCCATTTCTTCTATGCTTCTCATTTGTGTCTATCTCGATTTCAATTCCACCTTCAAAAGTACAGTATGAAGATGCTCCAGACACGATTTCATTATTACTTCTATCCAAAAGAACAACTCCTATACCCTTTTTAGAATAGTCTTCGTAATTATTATAAATTCCAACCAAGTCTTTGCTCCACTCATTTTCTAAACATCTCTTATATATTTCTTCATCTATATCCAAAATTTCAAACCCTTCTTTTGCAGAACTTTTTATCTCGTTCAATTTATCCACGTCAAACTGGCTCATATCTTCAAATGTAGAATATCTCTTAATTTCTTTTAACTCCGGCACACCTTCTAAATCTACATCAAATGTATTTCTAACAAGTTCTGCCCACTTATCATTTTGAGGTATAATTATATCCATCTCACCTTTTTTATAATCATATTTTAAAAGATTTTCATTAGGCTCTCCTGCAAACATCCTAAAATCTCCAATCACAGCAACAGCAGATTTTGGATTATCTAAGTCAAGAGAATACACTTCTCCCATAATTCCCTGCAGACAAGACAGCAAGAAATTATTCTCCCAATCTCCAAACAAGCCTTTAACTTTTTCTATATCCTTAATTTTTACTATTTTATCCATAAAAACCTCTACAGTCCAAGCTCTCTTTTCTGAGAATTTCTACTCAATCTCATTAAAAGCTCAAAAACTTCCTTTATATCATCCTCGTATTTCTTATCTTTTAAATTATCCACAGCTTTCTGAAGAACAACTTCCTCTCTACTACTCTGTAGCACTTCCATTCCGTTCTCTTTCTTATAACTAGCAACCTTTAAAACAGTTTTCATTCTCTTTTCAAAAAGCTGCACAATCTCTCTATCTATCTCATCTATTTCAACTCTATATTCATCAAGTTTAGTCATATTAATCTCCTTTTCAAATATCAACTATCTAAAATCTACATTCCGTAAAGCATATCCAGCATAGCTATTGCAGTTGCTGATTCAATTACACTAACAGCCCTCTGAACTATACAAGGATCATGTCTGCCATTTACCTCAATCTCTGTATTTTTCACATCTCCATCGCTTCTCAAATCAGCCACGTTTACAGTACGCTGCTTGCTAGCAATTGAAGGTGTTGGCTTAATTGCAACGGTAAATACAACTGGCATACCATTTGTAATTCCGCCGATTACACCACCATTATTATTGGTATAAGATAAAATATTTCCATTATCATCGACATACATCTCATCATTTGCTTCTGAACCGTACATTTTAGAAATATCAAATCCCTCGCCAAACTCAAGCCCTTTCACAGCAGGAATTGAAAACATCATACTAGAAATAACCGACTCTACAGAATTAAATATCGGACTTCCTACACCAGCATTCATGCCGACAACTGCACACTCAATCTTTCCACCTACAGAATTTAAACTTTCTCTAGCCTTTAAAATCTCAGCTTTCATATCATCTTCAAGACTTTCATCTATTAGTGGAAAATCAGAATACGAAAGGCTTTCAATTAAATTATCATCTATATTAGTGTAATCAAAACTACTATCCTCAATCTCCTTTATCGATTTAATATGAGAAACAACCTTTATGCCCTTCTTTTCTAAAATCTGTCTACAAATCGCTCCAGCAAATACAATCGGAGCTGTTAATCTCCCAGAAAAATGTCCTCCACCACGATAATCATTAAAACCATTGTATCTCACAAATCCAGTATAATCAGCGTGTCCAGGTCTAAAATTATCCCTTATCTGAGTATAATCTGCTGATTTTCTATCCTTATTCTTAATTGTTGCGCAAAGTGGAGTACCTGTAGTTCTTCCTTCAAAAAATCCACTCACAATATTTGCTTTATCATCCTCTTTTCTTGCAGTAGACATCCTATTTTTTCCAGGCTTTCTTCTATCCATCTGTCTTTCTACTTCATCCAAATCTATCTCAAAACCTGGCTCTAACCCGTCTATAACAACGCCGATTTCACTTCCATGCGACTCACCAAATACTGATATTTTTAAATTTTTGCCCCACATACTACTCATGCAAATCACCACCAATCACTTCAACGCATCCACCTAATTTTTCAAAGTCCTCAAAAAATCTTGGATACGATTTAGAAATACACTCAGCGTCTTTTATAACTATCTCTTCCTCACAAATTGTAGACGCTATAGAAAGCATCATACAAATTCTATGATCCTTGTGGCTCCAAACCTCGCAGCCACCCTTTAACTTCTTATTTCCATTTCCATGTATTATAAGAGAGTCTTCTCTTTCTTCTATATTTGCACCTAGTTTTGAAAGCTCTTCATTTATCGCACTAAGTCTATCACATTCTTTAATTCTAAGCCTTTTTGCATTGACAATCTCTGTCGTACCATTTGCAAATGCCGCACAAACAGAAAGAACAGGTATAATATCTGGACAATCTGTTGCATCTATAATAGTACTATTTAAAGAGTTTACCTTCATTTTTATATCGTCGCACTCGTCGTAAACTCTCTCGCAACCCATTCTCTCAAGGATGTTCACAGTAGCCTTATCTCCCTGAATTGAGCCTTTTCTCAGACCTTTTACATTCACATTGTTTCCAATGGCATCGGCACACAAGAAAAATGCTCCTTGAGAAAAATCTCCCTCTACTGTATACTCATTAGAATCTGTATTTTCTCCTTTACACTTATACTTTTGATTGCCCTTTATCCTAAACTTTCTGTAGTTGTCATGCTCAATCTCTATCCCAAAATCCTTCAAACTTGCAAGAGTTATATCAATATAACTCTTAGATTCTATATTATCCAATATATTTACAACTGAATCCTCATCAAGCATTGACAGTGCAAATAACATCCCTGTTATAAACTGAGAACTAATATTTCCAGGAATATCATACTCTCCAGCACCTAGCTTTCCATCAATTTCTAGGTAATTCTCTCCTTTTTTGTACTTAACTCCATTCTTATCAAAAATATCATAATAAACATCTAAAGGTCTTTTCCCTAGATTTCCACTCATCTCAAATCTACACTTATATCCAAGTACCGCAGCTATAGGTATCATAAACCTAAGAGTAGATCCAGACTCATTGCAGTCTATAACGTGTAAATCATTGTCAGTTTCTATTTCTTCTCCAGCATTTTTACGAATTCCTTCGATTTCTATACTCATATCGCCAACTTTTGAAACTGCTCCAAAAGATTTCACCGCCTCAAGAGTTGCTTTTATATCATCAGATAATTCTATATTGTTTATAATACTTTTTCCTTTCGAAAGAGCTGCACAAATAAGCGCCCTGTGTGCAAAACTTTTTGACGGCGGAATTGTAAGCTCACCAGAAAGCTTTGACGGTTTTATCCTTATATCCATTAAAATTCCTCTCTTTTCTCTATTTCTTATAATTTAGTAATTTATACGATAATCATCAAATTAATTTCGTTATTTCACATCATTCTCTTTAAAAACTATAACATTCCATTCTTTTTAAACAAATGTATACCAATTAATATTATTAAAATCATTATAACAATTGTAATAGGGTATCCATATTCCATACCAAGCTCTGGCATATACTTGAAGTTCATCCCGTATATACCTGTTATAATCGTAAGCGGTGCCGATATTGCAGTTAATATAGTCAGCTTTGTTATAAGTGAGTTTGTCTTTTCATTGACCTTTGAGTCGTAAATATCTAAAAGCTTATCTGCCAAATCTCTCGTCGAAATTGAAAACTCGTACAACTTATCTATACCAAAGTCTATCCCCTGCATATCGTTGTACTCCTCAAGCTCGACCTCTTTTAAAAACCTAACATCCTCGCTTACAGCATTGTCTGTTATATAAATAAGCGGTCTAATATTTTTAACAACCTTTCTCGCAATTGCCCTAACTTTATTAATCTCTTCAATGTGGCTACTGTTTGCATTGTCCATCATATCATCCTCAATATCTAATATCCTATCCTCTAACATCTCCAAAAACTCAAAACCATTCATTATATACTCTTTAATAATGTACTGATTTATTTTGTATAAGACGTATCTCGTACTCTTATCAGACTTAGTCTTATTCAAAATCAAATTTTTCATAAATTTATATATAAAGCTCTCCTCCTCAGCCACAGTGAGTATAAAATTATCGGCTGTGTATATATGAGCCTCAAATTCTCTTATCTCTTCATCTACGTATTCGAGAGATCTTAAAGCTATAGAGTCAAAACTTTTATTTGGATTTATCCTGATAGAATTGTCAAAACTCATACAGTCGAAAAAGAAATCTTCATTTATCCCTAAAGTTTCCTTTATCTTACAAAACTCATCAACTTTTGACAGTATTACATAATCTCGCTGCGAGTCGTATCCTTCTTCAAATCCATCTAAAACTTTATTTTCCTGCAATTCCAATATCTTCATCTCTCTCACCTACTTGTTTTTAATTTTAAAATTTTTTATTTATTATATCAAGTATACCATATTGAAGCCTATTACTGAAATTCGTTCTTCTTTTCATCTATTACATATGACAGTTTAACAAGTTTTTTTCAATTATTTTCACAAAAGTGTAGTATAATAAGAAATAAAATTGAAATTTTCTTAAGGAGTTGATAAAAAATGCTTACCCAGAGTGAAAAAAATATTCTTTCTTTTGTAAAACCGTTCGCTATCGAGGACAGAAAGGTTTTAATGAGAGATAATTTTATAGATGAAAAGATAAAAAATATGAATATAGATGAAATAAGGGAAACTGTGCTTTCTCTAGGAGAAAAAGGATATTTATGTGCAAAGGAATTTATAACTGGAACTGTTATGATTATGGAAGTGTATCAAAAAGGTATTGAATACGACCAGCCAGCAGATGATTTAGGTACTATGCCAGAGTTTTCATTTAAAAGAGGAAACTTCGAAACAGAAGTAGAACAGAAAAAATATAAATACACAACACCTATAGAGCATATAAAACAGTACAATGCTTTTGAAACTGAGGAAGATAAGAAAAAAGAAATTGAATATAAAAGACAGTACGAGTATAGAAAACCTGCAGAATACAAAAGACCAGAAAATACTGTAAATACTGTAAATTCTACTAATGCAGATGCTGCATCTTCTTATTATATAAATAAAAATACAGATTATTTAGATATAAAGAAGATGATTTTCGCTGATGAAAGAATTTCTGAATCAGATCAGAAAAAGCTATTAAAACTAATAACACTGATTGAAACTATGACAGAAAGCAACGTTCCTCTTCCAAAAGGGGCTTTTGTTGAATACGACGATGTTATCTGCAAATACAGCTGGATTACAGATGTTATAGGTAGAGTGCTTATGAATAAGTACTTCCTTGCTTAGTAGGATTTTATTATTTAGTTGTTTTAAATTGGCTTATTATATTATTGTTTAAATATTAGGAGGGGATTTTATGAAAAAAGTATTACTAACTTTGATGAAAACTTTGGTTATTTTAATGCTTGTAGTTGTAATGGTTCCTTCGTTTCTCATATTACTTTTAAATTATGATAAAAGTAGAATGAGATAAATATTAATACCATTAAAAAGGAGTTTTTCTATGAAAAGATATAATTGGGCAACTTTAGGATGCGGCGTTATTGCTAATCAGCTTGCAGAGGCGATGATTTCAAGAGGAGATAATCTCTACTCTGTCGCAAATCGTACTCACGAAAAAGCTTTAGAATTCGCTGCAAAATACGGAATTGAAAAAGTATACGATAAGATTGATGATGTTTTTGAGGATGAAAACGTGGATATTATCTACATCTCTACTCCTCACAATACTCATATAGAATATTTAAGAAAGGCTTTAAAAGCTGGTAAACACGTTCTTTGTGAGAAATCAATTACATTAAACAGCGATGAATTAGATGAAGCTATTTCTCTTGCAGAGGAAAATCACGTCATTTTAGCTGAAGCTATGACAATTTTCCATATGCCAATTTACAAAGAGCTTAATAAGATAATAGAATCTGGAAAGCTTGGAGATTTAAAACTAATCCAGATGAATTTTGGAAGCTACAAAGAATACGATATGACTAATAGATTTTTCAATAAAAATTTAGCAGGTGGTGCTATGCTAGACATCGGTGTATATGCACTTTCATTTGTTAGATGGTTTATGAGCTCAAGACCTATAGAAATTTTATCTCAGGTTAAATATGCTCCAACTGGTGTCGATGAACAGGCTAGTATTCTTCTAAAAAATAAGGAAGAAGAAATGGCTACAGTTATACTATCTCTTCACGCAAAACAGCCTAAACGTGGAACTATAGCGTTTGATAAGGGATATGTTGAGATTTTTGAATATCCTAGAGGTGAGGAAGCTGTTATCACATATACTGAGGATGGCAGCAAGGAAGTTATAAAATCTGGAAATACTTCAAACGCATTGTTATATGAGGTTGAAGATATGGAAAAGGCATTAAACGGAAATCCTGAAGTTATGCATCTAAATTATACTAAAGATGTTATGGATATGATGACTGAAATAAGAAACGAATGGGGTATGAAATATCCTGAAGAAATGTAATAGTAGGGAAAGAGTATAACTGCTCTTTGCTCCAGCTTTATTTACTTGAAGCATTCAATTCTATGTCCTCCCCCCAATTAACCTCTGAAGGTTCATAAATTGTCAATATTATATATTTTTGAAATTAAAAAGGATACTGTACAAACGTAAAAATAACGTCTATCAGTATCCTTTTTATATGTTTTTATTTTGGATTTTAGTTTTCTTCTTTATTTAAATTTTCTTCTTTGTTTGTAGACACTTCCATTTCATTTACAGATACTTCTACTTCTTCTTTTTTTTCTTCTGTTTCTACTGGAGCTTTTGCTTTTTCTGGATCTTCATTGTTTAGTATCCGCATGAATTCGTCTCCAGTTATTGTTTCTTTTTCAAGAAGGTAATCTGCTAATTCGTGAAGTTTGTCTATGTTGTCTTCAAGTATCTGAGTTGCTTTTTTATGGCAAGCTCCAACTAAAGCTATTACCTCTTTGTCTATTTTAGCTGCTGTTTCTGCTGAGCAAGCTAGTGAAGTATCTCCACCTAAGTACCGGTTGTTTAGAGTTTCAAGCGCAACCATTCCAAATTCTTCATTCATACCAAATCTAGTTATCATCGCTCTAGCTATTCTAGTAGCCTGTTCTATATCATTTGATGCCCCTGATGTGCACATATTGAAGATTATTTCTTCAGCTGCACGACCACCTGTGAATGTTGTTATCTTATCTATTGCTTCTTCCTTAGACATTAGCACTTTTTCGCCTTCTTCAACCTGCATTGTATATCCAAGTGCACCTGAAGTTCTTGGGATTATTGTTATCTTGTGAACTGGTGCTGAATGTTTATTGATTGCTGCAACAAGTGCATGACCAATTTCGTGGTATGCGATAATTTTCTTTTCTTTTGGACTTATAACTGCACCTTTTCTCTGGTATCCAGCGATTATTGTTTCAACAGCTTCTTCTAAGTCCATCTGTTCAACTTTCTTTCTACCATCTCTAACTGCTCTAAGTGCAGCTTCATTTACTATATTTGCTAGCTCTGCACCAGATGCTCCTGATGTAGCTCTTGCAATTTCGTTGAAATCTATATTTGCATCGTATTTAACTGCTTTTGCGTGTACTTTAAGTATCGCTTCTCTACCATTTAAGTCTGGTAATTCAACAGGTACTCTTCTGTCAAATCTACCTGGTCTTAAAAGTGCTTTATCTAAACTTTCTGGTCTATTTGTAGCTGCAAGTATTACAACTCCTACTCCACCATCAAATCCATCCATTTCGCTAAGTAACTGGTTTAGAGTCTGTTCTCTTTCATCATTTCCTCCCATACCATTAGCTCCATCTCTTTTCTTACCTATAGCATCTATTTCGTCGATGAATACTATACAAGGTGCTTTTTCCTTAGCCTGTTTGAATAAATCTCTAACCCTTGCAGCACCCATACCAACAAACATCTCAATAAATTCAGATCCTGAAATTGAGAAGAATGGTACTCCTGCTTCACCTGCAACTGCTTTAGCAAGAAGTGTCTTACCTGTACCTGGAGGTCCAACTAAAAGCGCGCCCTTAGGCATCTGTGCACCTATTTCTCTATACTTAGCTGGGTTGTGAAGATAATCTACTATCTCAGTTAAAGCTTCCTTTGCTTCATCCTGACCAGCTACATCTTCAAATCTCTTTCCACTCTGTGCAGGTACGTAAACCTTTGCGTTTGACTTACCAAACTGCATAGAATTTCCACCCATCTTCTTAGAAAGGTTTCTCATCATTAAATTACCTAACATACCTAAAATTGCAAATGGCAATATCCAAGTAAGTAAGAAATTCATAAGTGGTGAATTTTCTCTAGGAATTTCTTTGCTGAACGATACATTTTTTGCATTTAATTTTTCAATTAACTCTGGATCGTTCATATTTCCTGTTACGTATATGTTTCTGTCGTCTTTTTTCTTAGGCTCTATAGATATTTTATCGTTGTCTAAGTTAACTGTTTTTATCTCGTTTTTGTCTAACATCTGCTCGAATTTGCTGTAAGTTATCTCAACAGTCTGTCTTTTCAGCATACTTGGAAATACAAGCACATTAAGAAGCATTACGAAAAGCATCATCATAGCATAATAATAGAAAATCGATCTTTTCGGTTTCTTTGGTTCCATCTCCATACCTCCATTTTTTTATTCCTAAGTTAATTAATACCCTAAACTTTTTAGGATAATCTAATTATCTTTATTTTTTGGTATTATTTTATCAATCAAAATTATAAAAATTTATTTCTTTTTAGTAATAATTGAATTTTGATAAGTTTTATACCTGTTTTTACTATTTTTATGAAATATTATATCTTTATTTTATCATAACACACAATTCTTAATTATATCTTAACTTTTCTTAAAAAAGCAATAAAAAAAGCTACCGAGAAATTTCTCAGCAGCTTTTACTTTTATTTGAATAAATTTCCTAACATGTTGAATATCATGATCGCATTAGCTAATAATCCAACTGCAATTAAGAACATAACTATTTTTAAAATAGCCGATTTCATACCCTCTTTCATAATCTTCCTCCCTAACATTTACTCTACTAAACGTTATCACGTTACGATTATGAAATCAAGTATTTTTTTATTTTCCCTCTAGCTCTAGTCTCATTTTTTCCATTTCATACCACTCATACTTTCTCCAAGCGTATGAGTCTGGATCTATTCCATGTTCTAATCCAAGTCTAACCTGTTCCATCTGGTTAGCAAAAAGCTTTCTTTCTACATACGGAGAAATATCAACACCATTTTCAAGACCTTTTCTAATCTGTTCCATTACAGAAGTGTATATATTAGACTTAGCGTATTTACTTATATCGACACCACTTTCAATACCCATTCTAATCTGTTCCATCTGGCTCCAGATAAACTTGTCTGTTGCATAAACAGAAACATCATATCCTGCTTCAAGTCCTCTTCTGATTTCGTACATCTGGTTAGAATCTAATCTATGATCTATATAGAAAGAAATATCTAATCCTTCTTTTAACCCCATTCTTATCTCATACATCTGTTCAAATTTGTATTCAGGCTTAGCATAAACATCGACGTCAATGCCTTCTTTTAAGCCTAAATCTATCTGATACAGCTGATCCCCATTAAACATATCTAAATGATAGTAATCTACTATTGTTTTTAATTCCATAACATACACCTCGTTATACTAATTTGTACTTCAAATTTTTAAATTTATTAATTATAGTATATCACACTATTAACCCAATTTTATGTTGTTTTATTTTATGATTTAATAAAATTTTGTTTTTATAATAATTTTCTGAAAATTATATCTCTTCTGTTGAAAAATAAATTTCACCGTACTATAATATAATTACAAATATAAAAATTTTTGAAAGGTCGTGATTTTATGCGTAAAAATGATTCTAATGTGCTTCCTGATACTATTAGTGATAAAATCAGAAAATCAGTATCATCAAGAGATTACGAGCTTGCAGACTACCAATATCAAAGAATCATGGAAAGCATTTACGATTTTGAACAGTATCTAGACAAAGATAAAGAGGTAGCTCTATATCTTACAAACTTCGGTGAAAGCGTCCTTATGCACATAACTGATATTGGATACAGCAATCCATCACTTATCCACTACTTCGGATACGTAAATGGAAACTATGCTGAACTAATTCAACACGTTTCTCAAATCAATTTCTTAATTACATCAGCTCCAAAATTGGACGATGAAAAACCAGCAAGAAGAATAGGATTTAAAAACAACGTTGGAGAAGAATTCGTCGAACCTTCAAAAGAAGACTTAGAAGACTACGAAGAACTAATGAAAGAAAGTAGAACAAACTTCTAAAATAATATAGCTAATAAAATTTAATACAATAAAATAATTCAACAAAAATAGGCTGTTACAATTTGTAGCAGCCTGTTTTAACATTCTTTTCTAACCTATTTAAAATTTTCTATAAAAAATTTTGTCCGCTCATCTTCAGCATCCTTCTGATATGCTATTACGTAATCAGAGCTAACCTGATCTGATATAACTTTTATAACAATATCATCTAAATTACTTGGAATAAAGTTTTCGGGAAGTATAGCCACACCGTATCCACTTCTTGCAAGCCGTATAGCTTCTATATCGCTATCACAAACCATACTAAACCCATACTCAGAATGAAGAGTAAGTTTTTCTTGTAGGATGTTTCCAAGCTTAAAAGGTACATACTTAGGGCTAAGCGTTATCAAACATTCATGCTTAAGCTCTTCAAAGCTCAGACTTTCAATATCTTCAAGAGATATTCCTTCTATTTTGTACTCATTGCTAAAAATTGCATATGTTTTTATCTGATTGATAACCTTAAACTTGCAATCTATATTTTTTATCATATCCCTAGTCACAAGAGCTAAGTCTATATTTCTATTTTTAAGAAGATAGCTCACCACAGAATAATCTTTAACAAGTATTTTAGGATAAACATTTGGAAGATTTTCTCTCATTTTTTTCAATCTCCCATCCATTTTAGATAGCTCAACATAACTAGAACACCCTATTCCAAAGAAAGAAATCTTATCAAAATTATTCTTTATCAACTTCTTTCTAGCTACGTATCGAGTAAATATTTGGGACTGTTGCATAAATTGCAACAGTTCTTTTGTTATGATAATCTTTTATAACTAACAAAAGAAACTTGTTGCAATATTATGCTAACAGCTCCCTAATTTTTTCGAGTTCTTAGAGTTATGGGTTTGAAGCTAATAAAAAAATAGGACAAGATATATAACTGCCAGCCAGCGACAATGCAACTTGATTGCCTGGAGCGGATGATAGTTATAATCTTGTCCTTTTATTTTACTTAGCTTTTATTTTTCATTTACCTTTTTCATAGCATTGTATCCCATGAATACTACCCATACGTATGCTAATGTTTTTGGCATCATTAGTGCTCCAACTATTGGAATAGTTTTTGCAAATAGTACAACTGGAATGTAGAATCCAAAGCTTAGTGTTACTGCAAGCCACATATTTTTGAAGCTTATATCGTTGAATTCTCTTGTCTTTTTAAAGAATATTACTATTATTACTAATCCCATTATTGCAAATGGTATGTTTCTGTATATTCCCCAAATTTCTGGTGCATTTGGAGATAACCAATCATTCTGTGGGAATAGGCAAAGTATTATTCTTATCGCTGCTAATGCATATACTGCGAATTTAAGACCTTTATCGTCTTTTACTTCATATCTCATTTCCCATATATGGAATAATATTACATAGAAAATAGTCATTGTTATTGATGCAACTGCTTCACCAAATCCTAACGCAGCAGGATTGTTGTTTATACCTACTGTCCACATAGAATATACTCTTGGAACTAGATGGAACGCATCCCCACATCCAAGAACGATAGCCATTATACCAAATAATCTATACTGACTACCTTTTTCTGTTGCTTTGATCATCTTTATACCTACTGTAATAACTGTTACTAAGTAACAGATGTCAAAAATACTTTCAAATATTCTCATATTTATCACCTCTGTATTTTTTATATGTTATATTTTAGCACATATTATTTTATTGTCAAACATTTTTTATAAATAATATTTTATACTAAAAATATTTATCTAAAGAAAATGTTTTTTACAATAAATATAACTAAATAAAAAATAATAAAAAAAATATCCCCCTACACTCTTTTCCAAGAATATAAGAGGATGCTTAAAACGTTTTAAAATTTATTAACTTATATTTTGAAAAATCGTGATTAATTTGCTACGACAATCTGCAAGCGACTCGCAACTTATAAATGTGTTACATAGAAGTGCGAGTCGCTGAAGCCTGGAGAGCAATTAATCACGTTTTTCAATCGCAAGGTAATAACTTTTATAAACTTTTTAAGTATTTTATTATATCGTCTATTATCCAGTCTGGAGTAGATGCTCCAGCTGTTATTCCGACATTTTCGTATTTTTTTATCTCTTCCACATCTAAATCATCTCTAGTTTCAATTGCAAAAGTAGGACAAACCTCTTTACATATTCCAACTAATTTCTGAGTGTTAGAGCTGTGTTTTCCACCAATTACAACCATACAGTCCATTTCTGATGCAAGCTCTCTAGCTGCTTCCTGTCTAGCCTTAGTTGATGAACAAATAGTATTATTAAAATCAATCTTATCTGATTTCTGTTTTAATATATCAACCATATTTCCGTAAACTTCTAAATTCATAGTAGTCTGTGCAACTGAGCAATAATCAACTTCAGGATCTAATTCTAACTCTTTTGCTTCATCTATAGTTTTTATAATTATAGCTGAGTTGTTGCACCATCCATTTATTCCTATAACCTCAGGGTGATTTTTATCACCTATTAATATTATTTTCTTTCCTTTGTCGTAGTTTTCTTTAACTATATCGTGGATTTTTTTAACAAAAGGACATGTTGTATCCACTACTTCTAGTTCTTTTTCATCTGCTCTATCGTATATAGACTTAGACACACCATGAGATCTTATTATCATTTTAACGTCACTTGGTATCTCTTCTATATCGTCAGCAGTTATTAGACCTCTTTCTTCATACTTTCCAACTGCCTGTTTATTATGAATAAGTGGCCCTAATGCGTATATTTTTTTATTCTGTTCCTCGCATAACTCTCTCCATGCAAGTCCCATAGCTCTCTTAACACCAAAACAAAATCCTGCTTTTTCTGATATCTTTATATTCATAATTTCCTCCAATCGATGCTTAGGCGTTGTATTTTATTCCTTCAACATCTACTATTCCATCTGCCTGTTCACAGTAATTTTTGATAATTACCTGCATAATCTCTTCTGATATTCTTTCGTGGTCTTCATTTGTAAGTTTAGCTCTAAAATACTGGCTCATATCTATAGGCTCACCTATGTATATCTTAACTCTGCTGAATAATTTATAAGTAGAAATTACAGATATAGGCACTACATTTGCCTTACCTTTAGATGCAAAAAGTGATAGACCTGCCTTTGCCTGACCAAATTCTTTTCCTTTTACCCTAGTTCCTTCTGGGAATAGTCCCAATACATAGCCGTCTTTTATAGCTCTTAAAATCTGCTTAACTGTTGAAATTCCAGTGTTCTCTCTATCTATTGGTATAGTGTTTAATTTCTTTAAAATAAAACCTAGTATTTTATGGTCGAATAATTCCTTCTTAGCAACCGCTGCAACCTCTCTTGTAGTCATTGAAGATGCAACAAATATAGGATCTAGGTTTGATTTGTGGTTCGCAGCTATTATAACATTTCCTTCAAGAGGTACATTTTCTATACCGATTACCTCATATTTGAAGAAAACCCTACAAAATAGACGAAGCACGCTCAATGCAAAATCGTAAAACTTCATTATTTAATTTCTCCATTCTTATTTTTATTTAACTTTATAGTATACATGGTAAACTATTTTATTTTAGATACTACAGCTTCTACAACCTCGTCAATTCCAAGTCCAGTAGTGTCTATTTCTATAGCATCGTCTGCTTTTTTTAAAGGAGCAAATTCTCTATTAGAGTCTATCTCATCTCTTTTTTCTATATCTTTTATAATTTCTTCTAAAGTTCCTTCAAATCCCTTTTCACAAAGTTCTTTGTATCTTCTTCTTCCTCTTTCTTCAGGAGTTGCAACTAAGAAGAATTTGTAATCTGCATTTGGGAATACATAAGAACCAATATCTCTACCATCAAGTATTACATCGTTTCTTGTTCCTATCTCTCTCTGAACATCTACCATTAAATATCTAACTTCTTTTATTTTTGCGACATCAGAAACATTTGCGCTTACTTCTCTAGTTCTTATCTCTTCGTTTACAACTTTTGAATCAAGATATATATTGTTATCTCTAAAATCTATATCAGTTCTTTTAGCTACTTCTATCACAGCTTCCTCATTCTTAACATCAACGCCTTCAGATAAGCATTTGTATGTTACTGCTCTATACATTGCTCCTGTGTCTATGTAGTTTATGTTTAGTTTTTTAGCTATTAATTTTGAAATAGTACTCTTTCCAGCTCCTGCTGGTCCATCTACTGCTATTATCATAATTACCACACTCTCCTCTTTTTTTATTCATCTTTTCCTGCTGCAAATCCTGTTGAGAATGCAATCTGTAGATTATATCCTCCAGTTTCTGCATCTATATCCAAAATCTCACCTGCAACGTGAAGATTTTTTATCTTTTTAGATTCCATCGTAGTAGAGTTGATATCCTTAACAGATACCCCTCCAGATGTTACTATAGCTGGCTCAATTCCTAATGTTGAAGTACAAGTCAGCTTCATTTCTTTTATAAGTGATACTAGCTTGTTTTCTAGTTTTTTAGGAAGTTCGTTGACTTTCATCTCCTCAACTCCTGCCTGCTCAGCAATAGCTTTTAAGAAATTCTGTGGAAGTATTCCCTTTAAATTTGTTATTACATTTCTATTTGGGAATTCTCTTATCGCTGCAACGATATCTTCTCTTGTGCTATTAGGTAGGCAGTCTAGAGTTATTTCTATATTTCCATCTTCTAATGCCTTATTTATATAAGAAGATAAAATTAAAACCGCTGGCCCACTTATTCCAAAGTGAGTGAATATCATATCGCCGCTCTGTTTTATCTTTTTCTTCTTAATCTTGCAAGATAATTCCACGTCTTTTAGCGAAATTCCCTGCATATTCATTATCCAAGATTCTTCTATCTTAAGTGGTACAAGTGCAGGAAGTGGCTCAACTATCTTATGTCCGTATTTTTTTAGGATTTTGTACATATTTCCGTCTGATCCCGTATTTGAAAAACTTCTTCCTCCCGCTGCGACGATTACCTTGTCACACTCAATCTTATCTCCATTGTCTAGGATAACGCCTTTAATCTCGCCAATCTTGTCCTTTTTTGATAAAATCTGTTCCTCTGGGAACATATTCACATCCAAGTCGGCAACTCTTTTGTTGTAGTATATTTTAACATTTCTCTTTAAAAGCTCTTTGTTTAAAGCATCAATTAAATCCTCTGCCTTGTCGTTTTCTGTATATACCTTAAAATCATTATCTTTTTCTATTTTGTATTTTAGTCCAATTCTGTCAAAGAACCCTAGCAGATCCTTATTTGAAAATGCATCAAAACTGCTGTACAAAAATCTCTTGTTTGTAACTACCTTATCAAAGAAATCATCTATCTCTCTGGCATTTGTTAGATTACATCTACCTCCACCAGTTAGTTTGATTTTTCTTCCTAATTCGCCATTTCTCTCAAGAAGTATTACCTCGTTATCTGCATTTTTACTAGCAGACACAGCCGCCATCATACCAGCCGCTCCACCACCGATTATAACAACCTTTGCCATATTTATCTCCTTTATCCAACAATCCTATACCCAAGTAAAAATAACCTACATTTACTCAAGAGCCGAGTTGTTAAGTTTGTAATCCCCTTTTATATGAGATGTGTCGTTCATTTTAGTAACAACCGGACCGTAATGTCTCCACTCTACTATATTTAGAGCTGTGTTATCCTGTTTAATTCTGTATATATTTTTCATTGGTGAATCTAATATTAATAATAGAAGCACCCTAACTGTCACTGAATGACTAACTAGTAAAATATTCTTGTTATCATATTTTTCATTTAATTCGTCTATGAATTTTTCTAATCTTTCCTTTATCACATCTAAAGTTTCCCCACCAGGAATTTTTGCAAGATGTGGCTCGTTTCTCCAAGTTTTGTATATTTCTGGGTATTTTTCAGTTATTTCTGGAATTAATCTTCCTTCCCATTCACCAAATCCCATCTCTCTTAAAGCTTCTGTCGGCTGCACTTCTATTCCAAATCTTTTTCCAACTGCTTCTGCTGTCTGCATTGCTCTACCTAAATCACTTGAGAATATCATATCTAGTGGATATTTATCCATTCCTTCTGCAAGCTCATTTGCCTGAGCAAGACCTTTTTCTGTTAGAGGTGAATTTCCATGCCCCTGAGTTTTTCCTAATATATTCCATTCTGTCTGTCCATGTCTAGCTATATAATAAGTGTTTCCCATAACTTCCTCCGTTTTTGATTTACTTTTCATATTTAAAATAATGTAATATTTTCTATGTCATTTGACTTTAAAAATTAATATCTATCAACATTATATTATATACCAAAATAATATCTGATTACAAATTTTTATAAAATGAGTAAAAAAATAGCTGCCACATAAAATTCACAAAAAAATATTGTAAATAGATTTTACATCAATAAGGCATATAATGTGTTGAATGTGCAATCCTATTCTCCATTCTCTCTTTAAACAAGGTAACAGCTAAGAAAAAGATTAAAAATCATCTCCAACTTGGCTGAGTTTATTGCAAAATAATAGCGGAATGAATTGATATAACTTATCCAACGACAATCTACAGACGATTTTTTCTTTAGATTCGAACAGAGTTCGAACTAGACAAGAAAAATCGTCGAAGCCTGGAGTGGGAAGTTATATTATTCATTCCGCTTCTTTTACACACATCTCAGCCAAGCGAGATATTTTTAATCTTATTCTGCTGTTACCGGTTTAAATCCATTACCTAATGCTTCATGTATGTCAGTTATGATTATGAACGCTTTAGAATCGACTTCTCTTACAAGTCTTTTTAGCGCAACAACCTCTTTCTTCTCAACTACAACCAAAATAACATTCTTATCAGCACCAGTGTACGCACCTTCACCTTTAAGGAAGGTCGCACCTCTGTCTAATTCTTCCATTATCTTGTCTGTAATTTCCTTTGAATGATCAGAAATAATCATAAATGACTTAGAATAGTTAAATCCTTCTATCATAAGGTCGCTGACCTTTATAATAATGTATAAAGAAACAGAAGAATACAGTGCTATTTCTATCTGACCTGTTGCAAATCCTGACATAACGATTACTGCACAGTCTATAATTCCTAAAAGAATTGGTATACTTAATGTTGGGAACACCTTATTAATTAATAAAGCCATTAAGTCTGTACCACCTGTAGAACCACTTATTCTAAGGATTAACCCCTGCCCGATACCCATAAGTATTGAACCGAGTATTATAATTAGGTAAATGTCCTCTGTTATGAATATTGAAGACATACTTTCAGTCACCTTTAACGCAACTGTTAATAATATTATTCCTAGTACTGTTTTGATACAGTCTCTCTTGCTCAAAATCTTGTACGCTGCGATAAATAGCGGTACGTTTAGAACAAGGTTGACAATCCATAGAGGAATTCCAAAAAGCATATTAAGAACAACTGCAAGCCCAGTTATCCCACCAGATGCAATTCCATAAGGATTGAAGAATAAATTTAGTGAAATCGCCATCATAATACAACCTATTATTAGGATAAAAATATCGCTAAACCCTAGTCTTAAACTTTCTTTTTCTTTTTCCAAAATGATCCACTTCCTTTCATATCTAATTATATATGAAATTTTTCTTTTTTCATAGTTTGGAAAAAATTTATTTGAATATGAGAAAAACTTTTCTCTAATATACTATTTTCATTCATTTATAGGCCAAATAGTCCTTCCTCCAAGAACAACCTTGTTTACACCTTTAACATCTATATCTGTTTCGTAGCTTCCATCATCAAACATTGGAGAAACCATAACCTTTCTCGCACTTATATATACAGTATCTCCTTTTTTTAATATAAATAAAACCTCATTTCAGTAAATTATTTAAAATATTACAACATAAAAATTAAATATTATTATCCTTATCATTTACTTTTAGAAATTTTAATTTTTTAATCAACAAGTATATAATTGATTAAAAGAATTAGTTGTTTTAGTATGATATATAAAAAGGGTGCTTTAAGTAATCATCAACGACAATGCAACTCTATTGTCTGGAGTGATGATGCTTAAACACCCTTTCCCTTTATCCTATAAACTCATTTTATATATTTCTAATACATCTTCTTTACTTAGAGATACGTATCCATATTTTGCACCTCTCTTAGATGCAAATTCTGCCATAACCTCTAAGTTTTCTTCATCTATACCAACTTCTCTTAAAGTCATTGGAATTCCTATACTTGCGAAGAAATCATAAGTCTTTTCAATAGCCATATTAGCTATCTCAAATTTATCTAATGAAGAATCAATTCCCCATACATTCACACCATAATCGACAAACTTACCTACAGTTTCGTCGCTTAATATATGTTTCATCCATCTTGGAGTAAGGATTGCTAGTCCAACACCATGAGTTATGTCATAGTATGCACTTAATTCGTGTTCCATTGGATGAACTGACCAACCTACATCTGTTCCGTAAGAAATCATACCATTTATTGCATGAGAGCTAGCCCACATTAAGTTTGCTCTTGCGTCGTAGTTTTCTGGCTCTTTAACGGCTATTGGTCCAAATTCTATACAAGTTTTAAGTAGTGATTCAGCGAATCTATCCTGTAAATAAGCCCCTTCAACATCGTGGAAGTATGTTTCTATAATGTGGCTCATTATATCTGCAGTTCCGGCAGCTGTCTGGTTTGCAGGTACTGTGTATGTGTATTCAGGATCAAGTATTGATACTCTAGGTTTTAAAATTTCTCCACCCATACCTAATTTATCATTTGTTTCCATATTAGATATAACAGCAAATCCGTCCATTTCTGAACCTGTTGCTGAAAGAGTAAGTACTGATATTATTGGAAGTGCTTCTTTTATAAGCGAGCTTTTTAGCACTAAATCCCAAGGATCTCCATCGTAAAATGCTCCAGCTGCTATCAGCTTACTGCAGTCGATTACGCTTCCTCCACCAACTGCAAGGATTACATCTATCTTACATTCCTTACATAGTTTAACACCATTTCTAGCAGAGTCTATTCTTGGGTTTGGAGCAATTCCAGAAAGCTCAAAAACATTGATATCAGAATCGTTTAACTGTTCCATAACCTGGTCGTAAATTCCATTTCTTTTAATACTATTTCCACCGTATACAAGAAGAACATTGTGTCCAAAGTTTTTAACTTCACCTCTTAGTTTAGCTATCTGTCCTTTACCAAAATGTACTCTTGTAGGAATATTATAGTCAAAATTCTTCATAGAGCTACCTCCTATTTTTTATATAAATTTCTTATTCAAACATTCCGTATTTATCCCACATATGCTCTAAATCGTCAAAATGTTCTTTTATATCTTCTTTTTCCTTCATACCTACTGCTACTGCTAGTGCATTTGCCACACTCATTGCAGGAACTAGTGAGTCGACAAATGACGCCATATTACTCTTAACTATTAACGTATTGTCAGATACTGAAGCTATTGGCGCAAATAAACTATCTGTTATAGATATTACCTTTGCTCCTTTATCTTTAGCGTATTTTACTAGCTGGAATGATTTTTTAGAATATCTTGGGAAACTAAATGCTATTACAACATCATCTTCACCAATTCTTACTATCTGCTCAAATGCATCCCCCATGTCCATTCTTACAGTATGAACATTATCTAGTATTATTCCTAAGTAGAATCCTAAGTACTGAGCAACAACAAATGATGTTCTCATTCCAAGTATGTATATTTTTCTAGCTTTTAATAATCTAGAAACAGCTTCCTGGAATGCTTCTCCATCTATTTCTTCAAGAGTTTCTCTTATGTTGTCTATATCCCCTTTTAGGATTTTGTTAAGTATTGTATTTTCATCAGAGTAGTCGTTTGCCATTTCAACCCTCTGAACTGTAGTCAATTTATTTTTTATTAATTCCTGTAAAGCTGCCTGTAGTTTAGGATATCCTGAATATCCAAGTGCATTTGCAAACCTTACAACTGTTGATTCACTAACTCCGACAGTTTCCCCCAATTTGCAGGCAGTCATAAATGCAACCTTGTCGTAATTATTTAGTATATACTGTGCTATTAACTTCTGACCTTTACTTAATCTAGTATACTGTGTCTGTATATCTGAGATAAGCTTTTTACTGTCTTTTAATGTTTCATCCATTTTTTCTTTCTCCTTTTACCCTATATCTTTATTTTTATTAAGAATGCAGCTCAATATACATATATTCAAATTTTCTGTATATTGACATCGAGCATATATAAAGATTCATTTCTCTACCATATTATAACACTTTATCCACTTATTTTTAATATGTAAGTGCAATTTTTTTGTCATATTTTTATTTTTTGGAAACTTTTCTTTATACTTGTTTTTTCTTTTCTATTAATATTATAGATGGCGGGTTATTCTTTTGATTTATAAACTTAGATTCAAACACATTATACTCCTTTTGATCTAAATTTGCTGCGTAATCAAATACTGCATTTCTTTCTTCCATTCCACCCTCATGACCTGTATAGATTGAAATGCAAACCACTCCATTTTCCTCAAGCAACGCCACCGACTGCTTTATAGCCTCTATAGTTGTATCTGGCTTAGTTATTATCCTATGCTCGCATCTTGGCAGATACCCTAAATTAAACACTGCACACTTGATGCTGCCTTTCACATAGTTGTTTATATTTTCGTGTCCATCTAAAATAAGCTCTACCCTATCCTCAAACTCAAGCTTTTTAACTTTCTTTTCAGTAGACTTTATCGCCTCTTCCTGAACATCAAAAGCATAAACCTTTCCATTCTCTCCAACCAACTCAGCTAAAAATACTGTATCGTATCCATTGCCCATAGTTGCATCTATACAAACATCGCCTTCTCCAATGACCTCTTTAATGTACATCTTGGCGATGTTGTTTACGTTGTCAAAATTGTTTCTCTTTTTCATATCTCCATCTCTTTTCGTAAAAAACTACAATAACAAAAGTTGTTACGTATAATCACTTCACTTTATCTTTTTATTTTTTCCACATTATATTATAACCAACTTAAACATTTAATACAATTATTTAATCTACTTTATTTAAAATTTAATTCATTTATTTAATCAATACTTCTATAGAAAAAGGGACTTTAAAAAAGCCCCTTTTATAAATTTCTGTTTATTTTTATAAATTTCTATTTATCGAAGTCTATTGTAAACTTCATTCCACCAACCTGAACTGTATCTTTTTTAGCTAGTAATTTATTTTACTGTTTTTAAGTATGCCACTTCTTCATCAGTTAGGTTTCTATATTCTCCAACTTCAAGTCCTCTTATATTTATTCTTCCCATCTGAATTCTTCTAAGATTTCTCACTGGATGATTTATAGCCTTACACATCTTTCTAACCTGTCTATTTCTTCCTTCGTGAATAGTAATCTTACAAACAGAATAGTTCTTTTCTTCATTTACCTTCACGATTTTTAACTTAGCCTTTGCAGTTGTGTAATCCTCTATCTGTAATCCGTTTTCAAAACGTCTTTTTTCCTCAGGAGTGATTATACCATTTACCATTGCTAAATAAGTCTTTTCAACTTCATGCTTAGGATGAGTAAGTTTGTAAGTCAAATCCCCGTCATTTGTAAGGATTAACAGACCACTTGTTTCGTAGTCAAGTCTGCCAACTGGGTAAACTCTCTCATCTACATCCTTTAATATATCAAGCACACTTGGTCTATCAAACTGATCTTTTACAGTTGTTATATATCCTTCAGGCTTGTTAAGAAGTATGTACACCTTCTTTTCCTCCTGATTTATAGCCACTCCATCGACCTCTACTATATCCTTTGTTTCATCTACTGTTGTAGATAATTCAGTTATTAGCTCGCCGTTTATTGTTACTCTCCCAGAAATTATAAGCTCTTCTGCCTTTCTTCTTGAAGCAACTCCACACGAAGCTATGTATTTATTTATTCTCATTTTAATTCCTTTCTAACTTATATCTTCTATTCTGCTGATTCTCCACCAGAGCTTTCTCCACCACCTGAAGAACCTCCTGATGAATTTCCTCCTTCATTAGATGATCCACCTGAAGAACTTCCTCCAGATTGCTCACCACTGCTTCCACTATTATTGCTACTTCCACTATTTCCACTTGAAGAATTTCCTGAAGAACTTCCTCCAGAACTACTATTATCACTTGTGTTATCTTTTTTATTACTTGAACTTGATGAAGAATTTGAATTTAATGCATCAGACTCTACCTGACTTTTATTATTCTTAGCAGCTTCCTTTGCATTCTGCTTTCTCTCTTCTCTCTCAGCATTTAAATTCTCAACCAACTTTTCTAGCTCAGCCTTCTTCTGCTCAGCTTCCTTCTTTATCTTTGAAGAACCATTCTTTAACTGAAGAATTTTCTCTATTTCCTTTAATGCCTTTTCATATTCCTCGTCTTTTTCATATTCTTCAACTCTTAACATTCTCATTGCCTGACCGTACATATCTCTGGCAACTTTGTTTTCACTATCGCCCTCTAAAACATCTGAAAACTTCTGCATCGCAGTCTTGTACTCATGCTTCTCTAAAGCTACCTGACCATCATTAAAAAGCTCAGAACCTTCATTAGACTTACACGCAGTCAAACTAAGTGCCATAACCATACTAAGTGCAATCAATTTTATTTTAAACTTCATAATATCCCTCCTACTTATTCAATATAATTTTAACATATCTTTACATATATGTCTTTACCTTTATTACTTACATTCTTCATGCTTGATGTACGCAGCTTCAGAATTATAAAAAATTAGGGCTACTTGCAAACTTGCAACAAGCCCATTTTATTAGCCATAATCTTTTATGAATTTACTAACTTAAAAAGAGCGGTATAAATCAAAATTGGCTAAAATATTGATAATATTTAGCATATGAGTTATATAGACAAAACTCTCTCGACAATCTGCAGACGTGGGTTTTAATTACAACAAAATAATTTACCTACACGCACGTCGAAGCCTGGAGAGAAGTTTGTCTATATCTCATATGCTCCTCATAATAACACAGGTTTAGCCAATTTTGATTTACCCGCTCTTATACAGATAGTAAATTCATAAAAGATTATTCTAAAAAGGAACCCCCCAGTAAAACTGGGGGTTCTTCATTTAACGCCTATAAGGCTCAATTTCCAGCTACGCTTCAAAGCGTATGTCGGTCCGCCACTCGCTAACTACTTCTGGTTACCCGTAAACGGGTCCACTACGTCAAGCGTTAGCTGTTCACTCATCATATCTTCT
>NZ_JBLOUI010000031.1:0-29330 GCF_047807365.1 Peptacetobacter sp. AB800
TTACCCACGCGTTACTCACCCGTCCGCCGCTCTCTCCGAAGAGATCGCTCGACTTGCATGTGTTAGGCACGCCGCCAGCGTTCATCCTGAGCCAGGATCAAACTCTCAAAAATAAAATAATTTCTGCGAAATCATATCGCCAACGAATTTCTCGCTAATGCTCAAAACTCCGTTGATCAAATTTTCGCTTTGTTTAAAATCCGCTCAGATGTTATCTCAAAATATCTGGCATGGTTTGTATGGCGTTCGAACTATTTGTTCGAACTAAATATATCTGCTGTTCAGTTTTCAAAGTTCATTTAAAACTTTCGTTTTGTTTTTTATTTTCTTGCCCTCTCTCAAGGACAAGTATTATATTATCATCTTTGGCATTTTACGTCAACACTTTTTTTAATTTTTTTCTATTTTTTATTTTAATTTTGTGGAATGCTATTCTAAACAACAACTAAACAACATAAGAATGCTAGTATTTTCAACACTATCAAATAAAAAATATAATTATTATTTTTAAAAAATCATTACTTTATTTTTCTAGAAAAGTTTCTCATACGCTACTCTTTCTGCTCCATCTTCAAGAAGAATTATCCCACAATACTCAAAACCATTTTTTTCTAATAATCCTCTCATCACGAAATTCTCCTCATGAGTATCTATTTTTATACTACTATATCCTAATTCTTTGCATTTATCCTCAGAAAATTTCATTATCTTATGAGAAAGTCCCTGTCCTTTAAATTCATTGCTAACAGCAACTCTATGTACAACACCATATTTTCTATCGCTTAACCATTCTCCTTCATAAATTTTATCATATGTACTTTCTCCTCTAAAAGAAATTGCTGCTGTACCAACTATCTCACCGTCTATTAACATAACATAACTCTCATCCGCAGAAATATCCCCTTTTAAATTATCTTCATTAGGATAACCGTCCTGCCACTGATCTATACCCTTACTCTTAAAATACTCCTGCGCTTCTTTTATAATTCTCATTATTTCTGGTATATCTTCAACTTTAGATTTTCTAAATTCCATAATCCTCTTTAATCTCCCCTCAAAAAATAACTTTTTCTTCTAACTAAATATAAATAAAATTAGTCTTTACTATCAAAAATAATATTAAAATAAATTATATCAAAATTTTTCTATAAATTGCATTTAATTTTTCTAAAATAAATAAAAATATTATACAGTACACTTCCATACTCACCCATAATTATAAATTTATTTTATAATCTAATTTACTGCTTTTATTATTTCATAAATTTTTCTTATTTTATAATCTCAGACACATTGCAATTCCAACAGTATAGATTATACTATACGGGGGTATAGTTATTATCTATAAAATTATTTTATCTACATATGTTAAAATATTTTCGTAATAAAGTGATAGAAAAGGTGAGAACTAATGAAAATAGAAAAATTATATTATTTTGAAAGCGCTGCTAGACAAAAAAGTTTTACAAAAGCTGCAAGTGAATGCCTTGTAGCTCAACCTGCTATAAGTCATAGCATAAAAAGTTTAGAATCTGAACTTGGGTTTGATGTCTTTGTAAGAGACAAAAAAAATATCTCTCTAACACCACAGGGCGAGGTCTTTTATAACGACGTTGTTAAAATCCTAGATAAATATGACAAAGCTGTAGAAAAAGCGAGAGATTTCTCTAACTATATAAACAAAAAAATAATAATAGGTCTATATGGATTTAGCGCTACAATTCCTATGGTACCTATCTTAAAAGAATTCAAACAAAATTTCCCAGAAATAGAATTAATATTCAAAAGATGCCATAACACTAGTTGTTTTGAATCTATATATTCTGGAGAATGTGACATAATCATATCTTACTGCTGCCCAGATGAATTCGCATACGATGATATATACTTTAAACCTTTGTCAGAAGACTCTTTACTACTTGCAGTACCACCAGAGTCTAATCTAGCTGATAAAGAATATATATCTACCAGAGACCTTTTAAATGCGGATAGAAACATGCACATCTTAGATACATACGAAAACCACATAAGAAGCTTTGTATCTATACCTTATGAAAAACTAAAAATAGAAACAGATGTAGAACTTCTTCACTTCTCTGGTTTTCTAAATAGAGATATAATATTTACCACACAATCAGAAATGGACTTCTTCCACGAATCTGACTACATAATAAAAGAAATTAAGAACATTAGTTCAAAAGCAATACATGGAATTTTTTACAAAAAGAACAATCTCAACCCATTAGTTCATGAATTTGTAAATACACTTTAAAGACACTTTCTTTTATAAAATACAACCTTGGATACGCATTCCCATAATCCTATATTTATAATAAAAATTTTTCATAAAAAAAGCCACGATTAAAAATCGAGGCTTTTTTACTATCTCTAAATACTAAGCATTTTTACCACAGCATTTTTTGTATTTTTTACCACTTCCACATGGACATGGATCATTTCTTCCAACTTTGTGTTCTTTAACTATAGTTTTGCTTTTTTTGTATTTTTTGTGTAATTCTTTTCTTGTTTCAGCAGAAAGTATACCATCCCATTCAGGTAAAGTGTATAACCATTCAGCTTCAACAGCACACATATTGTAGAATAATTTTTCCCAGTCTATTTTTATAGATACTTCTCCATCAACTTCTATAGCATCTAGGTCTAGATCTTCTTTTAAACTTTCGCTTATTCCATCTATGAATCCCATGAAGTACTCTGGAGATGTTTCATATTTAGTTGCTAAATCAGCAACTTTTCCTTCTACAGTTTCAGTTTTTTCTTCTAATATTTTTCTGTATATGTCTCTCTCAACGTTTAAATAATCTTTCCAGAATTCTATTTCAGCTTCCTGGTTTTCGTGAGTTTCACTAAGTTTTTTCCATGCATCATATAAACTCATTGTAATTTCCTCCTAAAATAATCTCGTCTTATAAAAGACTTTCATTCAAATCTACTATATTATATCATAATTGAACAGTTCTTTTAATACTTTTATCGCTTTATCTTGTTCAATAAAGTACGGACTTGTGGCTATTGTAATAACATTAGCTCCTTTAATAAGCTCCTGTATCCTATCAAACCTATCAGAAAAAGGTATATAATCCATATCCCTTGAGAATATATCTAAATCTATATCTAACACATACTCTCCTACTACCTCTTCCTTCAAACTATAAGAACTGTCCATTATTATAAGCTCTGAAAAAATTCCATGCTCCATTGCAGGCTTAATAAAACTTCCCACATTAAGCACTTCATTTGTATATCTAAATACATCGTCTAAATCGTCTACATCTACATCATAATTAGGCGGAACTCTAGTATCCTTGTGCTGATCCACATGCACTAAAGTACACCCTCTATTAAAAAGACCTTCCTTAAGGCACTTCATCCAGAAGTAAAACGAATGGTTATGATTGTCGAAAATATACACTCTCTTTCCATCTTCAGTGTCCATTCTAACCATATTTTCTATACCATAAGCCTTAAACTCTGTATCCTCATCTATCTCATTAAAAACAATCTCTGTACCTTCCCTTACATCATCCAAATCTCCTTTTATAAGCTTTGGTACAAAAATCTTCTTATTCTCCCTTTCTTCAAAGGAAAAAATATTATTTCCAACTGGTTTTTCTATAAAAAATCCATTATATCTTTCCATACTATCCAATCATCCTTTCGAACTACTTATCAAAAACATTCCATGGATATTCTTTTGGTGGCTCACAGACAAACTCCATCTTCTCTTTAGTAACAGGATGAACTATCTCAATCTTATAAGACCAAAGCGCTATCTGCTGACCTACCTTGCTATTTTTACCATATCTCTGATCACCAACAAGAGGATTGTTTCTTGAAGCAAACTGAACTCTAATCTGATGTGGTCTACCAGTCTTTAAATCTATCTGAACTAGACTCATCTTATCCTTAAATGCTAGAGTTTCGTAGCTAAGCTCAGCGTACTTAGAATCCTTATGGCTTTCAGAAACCACACTGACCATATTAGTTTTCTTATTCTTATAAAGATAATCTTTTAAAGTATCACTCTGTTTTCTCATCTTTCCATTGATAACAGCTCTATAAGTCTTTTTAAACGTCTTATTTCTAACCTGCTCAGAAAGTCTTGATGCTGCCTTAGAAGTCTTGGCAAATACCATCGCTCCTCCAACAGGTCTATCAAGTCTATGAACTAACCCTAAATAAACATTCCCCGGCTTATTATACTTTTCTTTAAGATATGCCTTTAATAGATTAACCATATCCTTATCATTTGTATTATCGCCCTGAGAAAGAATATTTACAGGCTTTTCAACTACTAAAAGATGATTATCTTCATAAAGTACATTTATATTTACACTAGACAAAGACTATCTCTCCCATCTACCAAATATACCACAAGGAAGTATTTTACCATCTCTAGATGCTGGTATTCCAACTTCTCCACCGTATATCTGTCCACCTTTTACTTTCTTTCCTATAGTAGTAGAAAGTACGTTTTCAAGTACTATTGGAGAAAATCCTGTAGTATAAGAGTTTATTAAGAAGAATAATGGATCATCAGATAATACACCCATACATAATTCAACGAAATCGTATAATTTATCTTCTATTTTCCATACTTCACCTTTTGGTCCTCTTCCGTATGAAGGTGGGTCCATTATTATAGCATCGTATTTTCTTCCTCTTCTTATTTCTCTTTCAACGAATTTAACAACATCATCTACTATAAATCTTACTGTCTGATTCTGAAGTCCAGATAATGCTATATTATCTTTTGCCCAGTTTACCATACCTTTTGCTGCATCAACGTGGCAAACTTCTGCCCCAGCTGAAGCACAAGCAACAGTTGCTCCACCAGTATATGCAAATAAATTTAAAACCTTTATAGGTCTTTTTGCTTTCTTTATTTTATCTATCATCCAATCCCAGTTTGCTGCCTGTTCTGGGAAAAGACCTGTGTGTTTAAATCCTGTAGGTCTTATATTGAATTTTAAATTCTTGTAATTTATTGTCCAACTTTCTGGATATTTTTTCTTCTGCTCCCAAGAACCTCCACCTCTATTACTTCTGTGGTAGTGTCCGTGTGGATTTTTCCATAATGACCATTCTTTTTCCATTGGCCAAACAACCTGTGGGTCTGGTCTTCTAAGGACGATATCTCCCCATCTCTCTAGCTTCTCTCCGTTACCCATGTCTATAAGCTCATAATCTTTCCAACTATCTGCTAAAATTAACATCTTTTCCTCCTTCTCTCTTATCTAATTAAATTTATATTTCTTAAAATATTTTCCATCTCATTTTTTAACCTAATTATTAATTATATCATACACATACAACCATTTGCACTACTTTATCTCGCCAATTACATATAAATAAAAAAGAGCTAACCGAAATGATTAGCTCTTTTTATCTCAATTGTTTTAAATTATATTTCTGATATGTTATAAACTTTTAGCGTATCTTTATCTATATGCTGTTTCTTAACGTCTACCATTGCTTTTAATGTATCAAGAGAAGTCATAACTTCTGTAGAGAATTCTATAGCAGTTCTTCTTATCTTGAATCCATCTCTATTAGAGTCGTTACCTTTTGTAGGAGTATTTATAACCATATCTACCTGTTTATTTCTTATCGCGTCAAGTATATTTGGTCTAGCTTCTTCTACTCTATTTACAGTTTCAACTTCTATTCCGTTTTCTCTTAATGCTTTAGCTGTTCCTTCTGTAGCCATGAAAGTATATCCAAGTTCTTTCATATCTTTAGCTATTTCTATGAACTCTTCTTTATCGTGGTTGTTTATTGTAGCAAGTACGCAACCTCTTTCATCAGCTATACCTTTACCAGCTGCAAGGAATCCTTTGTATAATGCTTCTTCTAAGTTAGCACCTACTCCAAGAACTTCCCCTGTTGATTTCATTTCAGGCCCTAGTGATACTTCAACCTGAGCAAGTTTTGCCATTGAGAATACTGGTACTTTAACAGAAACTATATCTGGAGTTTTGTATACTCCTGTTCCGTATCCAAGATCTTTTAATTTAGCACCTAACATACATTTAGTTGCAAGGTCTACTATTGGCACACCTGAAACTTTTGATATATATGGTACAGTTCTACTTGCTCTTGGGTTAACTTCTATTATGTATAATTCATTCTGGAATTCTATGAACTGGATGTTAACCATACCTATAACATTTAGGTCTAAAGCTATTTTTTTAGTGTAGTCTAATATTTTTTCTTTTATTCTGTCAGATATATTCTGGCTTGGGTACATTGTTATACTGTCTCCTGAGTGAACCCCTGCTCTTTCAAGGTGTTCCATTATACCAGGTATTAATATATCTTCTTTATCGCATATAGCGTCAACTTCTATTTCTCTACCAGTTAAGTATTTATCTATAAGAACTGGGTTTTTGCTATCTCTTTCGAATGCTGCTTCTAAGTACTGAACTAATCTAGCTTCATCGTAAGTTATTTCCATACCCTGTCCACCAAGTACGTATGATGGTCTAACAAGTACTGGGAATCCTAAGTTGTGAGCAACTTCAAGACCTTCTTCAACAGTCCATACACCTCTACCTTTTGGTCTATTTATGTCTAATCTTTCTAGTAATTCATCGAATTTTTCTCTATCTTCAGCTGCATCTATATCTTCGAAATCAGTACCTAATATTGGTATATGTTTTTCGTGAAGGAATTTAGCTAGTTTTATAGCAGTCTGTCCACCGAACTGAAGTATAACTCCATCTGGATTTTCTTTTTCTATTATGTTAAGAACTTCTTCTTCTGTTAATGGTTCGAAGTATAATTTATCAGAAGTATCGAAGTCTGTTGATACAGTTTCAGGGTTGTTGTTTATTATTATTGTTTCTATTCCCTGTTTTCTTAATGATTTAACACAGTGAACTGAGCAGTAGTCGAATTCTATACCCTGTCCTATTCTTATTGGACCAGATCCAAGAACTATAACTTTTTTCTTATCGCTTACTGTTGCTTCATCGTATTCTTCATAAGTTGAGTAGTAGTATGGAGATAATGCATCTACTTCTCCAGCACATGTATCAACCATTTTGTAAGCTGGTTTTATATTGTAAAGCATTCTCAATTCGTATAATTGTTCTGGGTTTATTTTCATTAAGTCAGATATACCTTTATCAGAGAATCCTTTTTTCTTTAATTCAAGAAGATATTCTTTAGTAAGGTCTTCTATTTTCATACCTTTTAATTTTTCTTCCTGTTCAACTATCCATTTGAATCTATCTAAGAACCATTTATCCATCTTAGTTATCTGTTCTATCATTTCAACTTTGTAGCCTCTTCTTATCATTTCAGCTATGTCGAATAATCTTTCATCATCTGGAACAACTACTCTAGCTTTTAATTCTTCTAGAGATCTCTGTTCTGATGGTGCATGAACTAATGAATATTTTCCTATTTCTAGAGATCTTATACCTTTAAGTATAGCTGCTTCAAAGTTGCTTCCTATACTCATTATTTCTCCAGTAGCCATCATCTTAGTTCCTAATCTCTTATCAGCTTTTTTAAATTTATCGAAAGGCCATTTTGGTATTTTAGCAACTACATAGTCTACACTTGGTTCGAAACAAGCTTTAGTCTTTTTAGTTACTGCATTTTCTATTTCATCTAATGTATATCCAAGAGCTATCTTAGCAGAAACTTTTGCTATTGGATAACCAGTTGCTTTTGAAGCTAGTGCTGATGATCTTGAAACCCTTGGGTTTATTTCTATAACAGCGTATTCGAAGCTATCTGGGTTAAGTGCGAACTGTACGTTACATCCTCCCTGAACTTCTACTGCATTTAATATATCAAGAGATGCTTTTTTAAGCATTGCACATTCTTTAGCACTTAATGTCTGAGTTGGAGCAACAACTATACTGTCTCCTGTATGAACACCAACAGGGTCAACATTTTCCATATTACATATAACTATGCTGTTTCCTATGCTATCTCTCATTACTTCGTATTCTATTTCTTTCCAACCTTTTATACTTTTTTCTAAAAGTACCTGGCTAACTGGGCTTAGCTGTAAACCGTGAACTAATATTTCTTTTAATTCTTCTTCGTTTTCAGCTATACCACCACCAGTTCCTCCTAGTGTATAAGCTGGTCTAACTACTAATGGGTAACCTATTTTATTTGCATAAGCTAAACCATCTTCAAGAGTAGTTACTATATCACTTTCTATAACTGGCTGATTTATTTCTTTCATTACTTCTCTGAATATATCTCTATCTTCA
The DNA here is from genome assembly GCF_047807365.1 of Peptacetobacter sp. AB800. Classification (NCBI taxonomy): domain Bacteria; kingdom Bacillati; phylum Bacillota; class Clostridia; order Peptostreptococcales; family Peptostreptococcaceae; genus Peptacetobacter; species Peptacetobacter sp. AB800. Next base: position 8,259 of record NZ_JBLOUI010000031.1, read on the forward strand.
CCTTTTTTGATAGATTCAACAGAAGTACCTATTACTTTAACTCCGTATTTATCAAGTATTCCACTTTCGTATAATTCAACAGCTAAGTTAAGTCCTGTCTGTCCACCCATTCCTGCAAGTAAACTGTCTGGTCTTTCTTTTTCTATTATTTTTTCTATGAATTCTAAAGTAAGTGGTTCTATATATATTTTGTCTGCTATTTCTTTATCTGTCATTATTGTAGCTGGGTTAGAGTTTATTAATACAACTTCTATCCCTTCTTCTTTTAAAGCCTGACAAGCCTGAGTTCCAGAATAGTCGAACTCTGCAGCCTGTCCTATTATTATAGGTCCTGACCCAAGTACTAATGTTTTCTTTATACTGTCTATTTTAGGCATAACATTCTCTCCTTTAATCCGTTTTATTTTTCTTAATCTATATCGTTTCTATTATAATTTTATCTATTATAATGCAAGGAATTTACCATATACGCATTCTTTGTCGTCTGTTGATGTGAATGCTGGTATAAACTGTACACTCATTATAGGAAGTTCTTTATGTTTTAAACCTTCTATAGATCCATCGTTAAGACTTGTATAAGTTACTTCTGTGTTTTCAGGCATTTCAGTTATATTGAATCCGTGGTGCTGAGTAGTTATTAATACTCTACCTGTTTCCATATTCTTAACTGGAACACTTGCTCCTCTGTGTCCAAATGGTAATTTACCTATTTTTCCACCAAGAGCTAAAGCTATAACCTGATGTCCTAGGCCTATACCTACAAGTGGCTTAACACCTGCTACTTTTTTAGCTGCTTCTATTGCAAAATCAGCATCTTCTGGATTTCCAGGTCCATTTGATAATAATACAACGTCTGGATTTACGCTAAGTATTTTTTCAGCTGGAGTAGTAGCTGGGAATATTGTTATATCACATCCGTATGCTTTAAGCGCTTCTATAACACTATTTTTAACACCTAAATCTAATACAGCTACTCTTCTTCCTGTTCCATCTATTTTTTTAACATCTTTGCAAGTTACTTCTTTAACTGCATCTTTATTGCAGTAAGAAGCGAATTTTTCTTTTAATTCTGCTTCGTCTTTATCTTCGTAAGCTATCACAGCTTTCATTGTTCCATTAGCTGTTATCATTTTAGTAAGTGCTCTAGTATCTATACCTTCTATACCTACTATTTTATTCTGTTTCATGTACATATCTAAGTCCATTTCACATCTGAAGTTGTTAGGACTATCGCATTTATTTCTAACTATAAGTGCTTTTGCATGCACTCCATTTGACTCTACATCCTCTAAGTTTATTCCATAGTTTCCTACTAGTGGATATGTCATAACTATAAACTGTCCTCTGTATGTTGGGTCAGTAAGAAGTTCTTCATACCCTGCCATTGAAGTATTGAATACTACCTCTCCTACAGTTTCTTTTTCGTATCCAAAAGCCTTTCCTTCAAAAACTGTTCCGTTTTCTAATATTAATTTGCATTTCATATTGGATTTACCCCCTACGCATTTTCTATTTCTCTTACTATACTTTCAGCTGCTTCTTTAGGATTTTCAGCCTGTGTTATAGGTCTACCTACAACTATATATTTAGCTCCTCTTCTTATTGCATCTGAAGGAGTTACTACTCTTTTCTGATCCCCTACTTCTGCTGTTGCAGGTCTTATACCAGGGCAAACTGTAACAAAATCATCTCCACATATTTCAACTATCTTATCTACTTCTCTAGCTGAACAAACAACACCGTCTATTCCAGCCTTCTGAGCTAATTTTGCTCTCTTTATAACTAATTCTTCAGCAGTCATACTGCATCCTATATCTTCAAGGTCTTCGTTGCTTAATGATGTAAGTACCGTAACACCTACTATTAATGGTTTTTCTATGTTAAGTCTTGTAGCTTCTTCTTTAGCTATTTCTGCACACTGTCTCATTCCTTCCATGTCAGAAACGTGTATTGTCATTAGCCAAACATTATCTCTAACTGCTGCTTTTACCGCACTTTTCATAGTATTTGGTATATCGTGGAATTTTAAATCTAGGAATATTTTTTTCCCTTTTTCTTTTAAGTAATCAAGAGTTTTACCTCTTGTAGCAACGTACTGTTCTAGACCAACTTTGAATATATCAACACTATCTTCTAATTTGTCTATCATTTCTTTTGCTTTTTCGAAATTGTCAGTGTCAATAGCCACTATCAGTTTTTCTTTTCCATTAACCATATCTATTATTCTCCTCTTCATTAGTTTTAACAAAGCCTCGTAATACACAAAAAATCCTTACACCACAAAAAGAGGCATAAGGATTTTATCTTTCCATAACAAAAAACGCTATGAGATATCTTTCCCAGTCTCTCTGGACTAGCTTAAAAGACTTTATCATAAATATTTTTATTTCTTCTAATTTAATTATTTTAGTATTTATACCATTATAACCATTTAAGAGTTTATATGTCAATAACTTATTAATCCTCTTCTTCAATTAAGGTTTTTGTTTTTTATGAAAAGTACATTACTCTTATATTATACATCGTTTTCCAACTAATTTGGATATTATTATGTTATTTATGGTAATTATTCCTATAAAAATTCTAATTTTACTCTTCATCTTCTAAATCATCGGCAACATAGTTTCTTGGTTCAGCTGATATAAAATACTCTCTTCCACCAATTCTATTTCTTAAATTCATATCCTTGTAGACAACAGTCATCCCTCTTTCTCTACAAGCTAAATCAAAATGCTTTAGAGCAATTCCCATACTAATCTTGCTCATATCTCTAAGAACTGCCTTTTTAGGAACTTTTTCAAAGAAATGAATTCCTTTTTTATCTCTCAGTACATACCAAGGCTGCGTATTCTTGACAGATGGCGCACGTCTTACAAGCTCCATAACATCTTCCCATTCGCCTTTCATACCTTTAGATATCTTAGAAATATCTTTTCTATCTGGTATCGCAAATCTAGTTCTAAATAAAGGCTCAGATTTTATAGGCATACCAAATGCAATTATTATACATGGATCTCCTATACTTTCATCTAATTCTGCATTTTTTATCATCTCAGCTACTTCAAAACCTTCATCTCTAACAAAATCTCTCTCGTCTTCTTCTGTCTTTAAGCAGTCTAAAATATCTGCTTTTGTAAGGTGAGAGTCTATCCAACAAGTAGCTATACCAAGGCTAGTCATAAATAGTACTACCTCTTCCATAGCGTATCCAACATTCTGAAGATGGTCCTTACCTCCATCAGATGTGACAACTATATAATGAGGTGCCTTTATCTTACATTCCTTTCCCATAAGGAAGTGGATAAGATGTCCCTTATCTATAACATGAGCTTGAATATTTAAATCTTCGTCTATATATGTTATATTATCGCACGCTCTTTTAACGTCTTCTATCAAATGATCTTTGAGTTTCTTATTTGAAAAGAACTCAGTTGTTTTTCTATAATAAATGGCTTCACATAATTCCATATTAAAAATCCTCCCGAAAAAATCAAAAAAACTAATTATTCTATCATATACATTATAATTATTTTTCGTAATTTTGTATATAGCACAGCAGAAGAATAACTCTTTTATATATCACTTAAATTTTCAGAATGATATAATAAAAATATACAAAAATAAATTGGTTGGAGGTATAAAGAAATGAATTTTGAAAGAAATTTAGACAAATACGCTGAACTATCTATAAAAGTTGGAATGAATGTTCAGCCTGGAGAAACTCTTTTAGTTCGCTCACCTATAGATTGCGCCGATTTCGTAAGAAAAGCTGTCAAATATGCATATGAATGTGGTGCAAAACACGTATATGTAGAATGGAGCGACGACGAATGCTCTAAACTAACATATAACATGGCTCCTGACGAATCATTTAATGAATATCCTCAGTGGCAGGCAGATAAATATACTCAGATAGCAAAAGAAGGTGGCTCTTTCTTAACAGTAGTAGCTCAGGACCCAGACCTTCTTAAAGGTGTAGATCCTCAGAGAATAGCAAACTTCCAGAAAGCTTCTGGAAAAGCTCTTAAAGAATGGAGATCTTATACATTAACAGATAGATGTAAATGGAGCATAGTTGCTTGTCCTTCTGTAAACTGGGCTAAAAAAGTATACCCAAATTGCTCTGAAGAAGAAGCAGTAGAAAAACTATGGGAAGGAATCTTCCAGTGCACTAGAGCAGATTTAGAATCTCCTGTAGACGCTTGGAATGAACATATAGCAAACCTTAAAAAGAGAACTGACTTCTTAAACGAATCAGATTTCAAAACATTAAAATACTCATCAGCTAAAACAAATCTTTCAATAGATTTACCAGAAGGACATATTTGGTTAAGTGGAGATGCAAAAGATCCAAACGGTGTATCTTTCGTACCAAATATACCAACAGAAGAAATATACGGAATGCCTCATAAATTTGGAGTAAATGGTACTGTAGCTAGTACAAAACCATTAGTATTTGGTGGCAATGTAATAGATGATTTCACAATAACATTTGAAAATGGAAAAATAGTAGATTTCACAGCTGAAAAAGGATACGAAACTCTTAAAAATCTAATAGAAACTGATGAAGGTTCTCACTACATAGGAGAAGTCGCACTAGTTCCTTATAATTCACCAATATCAAACACAAATACTGTATTCTATACTACTCTATTTGATGAAAATGCATCTTGTCATTTAGCTATCGGTTCTGCTTACAGAAGCTGCATAGAAAATGGAAATGACTTAAAAGAAGAAGAATTAGATAAAATAGGAGTTAATGATAGTTTAACTCATGTAGATTTTATGGTTGGATCTGCAGATATGGACATAACTGGAATAACTAAAGATGGAAAAGAAATTGCCATATTCAAAAATGGAAACTGGGCATTTTAGTTAATCAAGGTTTATAATTTATAAAATAGCAAAAATAAAAGGAAGTGCATCAGTCCTCCAGGCTTCGACGCCTCACACTTTTATATAACACATTTATAAGATGTGAGGCGTCTGTAGATTGTCGGGAGTGATTTGCACTTCCTTTTTATTTCCACATTTTTAAAATTATAACCCTTGATTATCCTAAAATGTTGATAAAATGCGGAAAAGTTATCCACTTTTCTACAAGTTGATACACATTTTGTTTATATCTTTAAGATAAAAATTAAAAATATCTTCTATTCTAGAAAATATTTCTGTTTTGTGGATATTTATCTCTGTTAATTATGTGGATAAGTGGATAACTATCCCTGTAGTGTTTTGCAATTTATAGATATAATTTAATTAGAAAATTGCTAAATAGTGGGACAACACCGACAATCTGCAAGCGACTCGTAGCATTTAAATGTGTTACATAAAAGTACGAGTCGCTGAAGCCTGGAGAGTTGAACACTATTTAGCAATTTTCTGCTTAAATTAAGAGCATAAATAAAAAACACCGTATGGTTTCGCTAATCCCATACGGTGTTTTTTATTGTTGACGATAAATTGATAAAATATTTCCATCTAAATCACAAATATCCACTCGCTACTTTGGATAATTGGACTTTTCTCTTGGTTATATTATATACAAAATATACATCTTAGTATACACTAAATCCGAAGATTTTTAAACAGTTTTTTTAATTTTATAATATAATTTTTGCTATTTCGACTGCAGACTTAGCATCTTTTGCATAAAAATCGGCTTCTATTTCAGATGCATAGTCCTCTGTAAGTACTGCACCACCGACAAAAATCTTAACATTAGGCATTTTTTCTTTCAGCGCTTTTATAGTTTCTTCCATACTTTTTACAGTTGTAGTCATAAGTGCACTAAGTCCTACAAGTTTTATATTTTCTTCAACAGCTTTTTCCACAACTTTATCCACAGGAACATCTCTTCCTAAGTCGATAATTTCATATCCGTAGTTTTCAAGCATTATTTTTACAATATTTTTACCTATATCGTGGATATCACCTTCTACAGTAGCTAGGATAATCTTTCCTTTTGATACATCTTCTTTTTTATCCCCATTTTTACTTATTAAATTCTCTTTAATAACAGTAAGTGAAGCTTTAACGGCTTCTGCAGATTGAATCATCTGTGGAAGGAATATTTCCCCTTTTTCAAATTTTTTCCCAACAACATCAAGTGCAGGAATTAATATCTCATCTAAAATATAATTCTCATCAGTATCATTTAACATCTCTACAGTTTTGCTTTTAGCCTCATCTTTAATTCCCTTTTCAACAAGATCAAATAATGACATCTCTGAAGAACTAGTAGATGATTTTACATCTTTTTTATTATCTACGTCGCTGTATCTTTCAACAAACTCAGTACATCCCTTGTCTATATTTCTAATAACCTTGTATGAAGTTATCGCTTCCATCATTCTTTCATTATTAGGATTTATAATAGCTAAATCAAGACCAGCATCTAAAGCTAAAGTTAAAAATGCAGAGTTTACTGCCTGTCTATTTGGAAGTCCAAAAGAAATATTAGACACCCCAAGAGTTGTATGCACTCCTAGTTTTTTAACTTCTTTCATAGCTTTTAAAGTTTCATACGCTGCTTCTTGCTGAGCTGAAACTGTAAGAGATAGACAATCTATGTAGATATCCTCTCTTCTAATTCCAAACTCCTCGGCTCTTTTTATAATCTTCTTAGCAATCTCTACTCTTTCCTCGGCTTTTTCAGGGATACCTCTCTCATCAAGAGTAAGACCTACCACACAAGCTCCGTATTTTTTTACTAGAGGAAGAATAGCTTCTAGTGACTCATCTTTTCCATTTACTGAGTTTACTATTGTTCTACCGTTGCAATATCTAAGCCCAGCCTCTAAAGACTCAACAACAGATGAATCTATCTGAACTGGTGTATCTGTAACAGACTGCACCTCTTTTAAAATATCTACCATAGCTTTTCTTTCATCTATTCCAGGAAGTCCAGTATTTATCTCTAAAATATCTGCACCGCCATTTACCTGCTCTATAGCAAGTCTAACTGCATAATCCGTATTTCCTGATTTTAAAGCTTCTTTAAATGCTTTTCTCCCAGTTGGATTTATTCTCTCACCAACAACTCTAGGCTCATCAATTCTCACAACCTTAGACGGAGAACAAACTGCACTTACATATTCATTATTTTTATCTCCAATTTCTACACTAGATAGATTATCAGAAATCTTCTTTATATATGAAGGATCTGTACCACAACATCCACCTATTACACTAGCTCCAGCCTCGATAAATTTCTTAACGCCTTCCCAATACTCATCAGGACCTATATCATAAGTAGCCTGTCCGTCATGCATTGAAGGAAGTCCCGCATTTGCCTGTACCATAACAGGAATTTGTGCGACACTACAAATCTTCTCAACTATTGGAAGTAGCTGCACAGGACCAAGTGAACAGTTTACACCTATTGCGTCTACTCCAAGACCACCTATAGTATAGACCATACTTTCTGGAAGACATCCTGTAAAACTTCTTCCATCTTCATCAAAAGTCATAGTTGCAAAAACTGGTAAATCAGAATTTTCCTTAGCTGCAAGGACAGCAGCTTTTATCTCAAGTAAATCCATCATTGTTTCAATTACTATAACATCTACTCCAGCTTTTACACCCCGTACAACCTCTCTTTTAAAAATCTCATATGCTCTATCAAAGCTCAAAGTTCCCATTGGCTCAAGCATCTCACCTATTGGACCAATATCCAATGCTACAAACTTTTCCTTATCTGAACTAGACTCTTCTATTGCCTCTCTTGCTGTTTTAACAGCGTTATCTATTATCATCTCAACAGTATATCCTTCTGGAAGCTTTAATTCATTACATCCAAAAGTACAAGTAAGAACTGTGTTCGTCCCAGCATCTAAATACTGTCTATGTATATCTCTTAAAATATCTGGATTTTTATACGCAAAAATCTCAGGATTTTCTCCCATTTTTAGTCCATTTCTCTGAAGCATAGTTCCCATTGCTCCATCAAACATTAAAACTTTTCCTTTTTTTAAATAATCTCTAATTTCCATAGCAAGCTCCCCCGTTTTCCCTTCTGTATATACAGCTGTTGTAGTTTGGGCACTCTAAACAACTTTTTTTACCTTTTTTAACTTTATTATCTTTGTCTTTACTTAAATCATATATTCCAATAATTGCACTAACTGACTTTCTTGGTATCATAAGTCCGCTACTGCTTGTAGTGAGTCCTATTTTATTCTGAGACTGCAGAATATTCAGAATTTCTTTGCCACACTCTAGTGGTAAGTCACCATATCCTGGACTATATCTCATAGTTATATATTTCCCAGATTTTTCAACTTCTTTTTCAATTATTTCCTGAACATAATCACAAGTCCGCTCTACAAATGTTGTAGCAGCAGAATCCATTATTATACTTTTTGTAAGGTCTACATATTCAGCCTTTCTAGTTTCCATTTCTACCTTTGTTCCAATAGTAGCTGCAAATAAAATGCATTCATCGCAACCTCTAAGAAGCTTTGAAATATCTTTACTTTTTAAAACTAAATTTGTTCCCTCTACTTCAATTCTATCTTCAAAAAATTTAAGCGGATATCTTTCGTATACCGCTCTAGGAGTTATTATGGATCTAGTTTGCTCAATTGCTAAATCTATCTTCTCTGAAAAACTACTCTCTATCTCTTGGCCTTTATACCGGAGATATCTAAGAACTTCGGCTTTTTCAATAGATATCTCCGTATTTTTTAAATTCTTTACAATGCTCAATAGCTTAATCCTATTCTCCGTATATGTTTAAAGAGAATCCTTCATCTAAAGCTTTTTTAGCATATTCTTTTGCACCAAATAGAGATAAATCTCTGTAGTTTCCACATTCTACTGCTGTTGCAGCTGGTATTTCATCTGTAGTTAGTACCATTTCAAGAGCTTTTTCTAACCCTTCTTTAACGTATGCAGGTTCAACATCTCCCCACATTATTAGATAATAACCAGTTCTGCATCCCATTGGAGATAAGTCTATTATATCGTCCATAGTTTCTCTTAAATATGTAGCTAAAAGATGTTCTAATCCATGAAGTGCAGCTGTACCAAATGCTTCTACGTTAGGCTGTAAAAATCTTAAATCAAATTTTGTAACTTTGTCTCCGTTTTTGCCATCTAATACGCAACATTTTCTAACATAAGGTGCTTTAACTTTTGTGTGATCTAGTTTGAAGCTTTCTACTTTTTCCATTTCCTAATCCTCCTAAAAAATTTATCTTACAATTAAAAAGCTCTTCTCATCAAATCGACAAGAAGAGCAATCTTTTCATTCTATCTTATCGATGTCAGCAGGACCACCTTTAAATTTAGGTTGGTATCGGGATACGAGCTGACCCTCTGCCCCGATTCTTGATAAGTTTATTAAACTGATTTTTATTATATATTATATCCACTAAAATGTAAAGCAAGTTACATTTCTATTTTGTATATCATTGTATTTATCACTTATATTTCAAATTTGAATAAATTATATTTAATTAACTTCGATTCTATGGTATATTTAACTAGCTATATAAAAATTTTGATATTTATTTTAGATGTTCAAATAGAAAATGATAAGGATAGTGAATTTAAATGAGAAAAAAATTAGAAAAATGCAACATAGTATTTACAGGATTTATGGGTGTCGGCAAAACTACTGTATCTGCCTATATTGCAAATCTTTTAAATAGAGAAGTTATAGAAACTGATCAATATATAGTAGAAAAAGCTAATATGGATATTCCTTCTATTTTTGATAAATTTGGAGAAAACTACTTCAGAGATTTAGAGTCTGAAGCAGTTGCAGAAATTTCTAAAAAACGTGGGGTTATTATATCTTGCGGTGGTGGAGCTGTTATTAGAAAAAAAAATGTTTTAGAATTAAAGGAAAGTGGTATAATAATCAGATTGACAGCTACTCCAAATACAGTACTTCAGAGAGTAAAGAATTCAAAAGAAAGACCTATTCTAAACGGACATATGAATACTGAATTTATCTCATCTTTAATGGAAAAAAGAGACTCTTTCTACTCAAATGCAGCTGATATAACAATATCTACTGACGGAAAAACTGTAGATGAGATAGCAAAAGAATGTATAGAAAAATCTATAACATTTATAGAAAGTAAATAATTTTTAGTACAAATCATAAATTAAATTTTAAATAAGAGGACGGTGAAATAATGGCAAAAAATACATTACAAAATCTTTTAAGTAAATCAAGAAAAGCAATTCAGGACTTTAATCTTATACAGGATGGAGATAAGATAGCTATTGGATTATCAGGTGGTAAGGACAGTATGGCACTTCTTCACGTACTTAGTACATATAGAAGATTTTCTCCAGAAAAATTTGAACTAATGGCGATTTGCCTTCAGATGGGTGGCGCTGATAACTCATCACTTCATGAGTTATGTAAGGAATTAGACGTAGAATTCCACGAAATCCCTACAGATATAAAAGAAGTCGTTTTCGATGTTAGACAGGAAAAAAATCCATGCTCTCTTTGCGCAAAGATGAGAAGAGGTGCATTAAATGACTATGCAGTAAAATTTGGCTGCAACAAGGTCGCACTTGGTCATCATAAAGACGATGCCCTTGAAACATTCCTTATGTCTATGTTCTATGAAGGTAGAGTGAGTACATTCTCTCCAAAATCATACCTAGATAGAACAGGGCTTACAGTTATCAGACCAATGGTGTATGTTGAGGAGTATTTAATCAAGAAAACTGCTGAAGAGATGGATTTCAAGATAGTTAAAAATCCTTGCCCAGCAGATGGTAATACTAAAAGACAGTATATAAAAGAGCTTATAGCTAGACTTCAGGATGAGATGCCTGACTTTAAAAAGAATATGTTTATAGCAATGAATAACCCAGAACAGTGCTTCTTATGGGATAAAGAGAAACTAAAAGATGTTCATTTCAGTAGATAAATAAAAGGGGTAGGGAATAACTGCTATTCGCTCCACGGTTCCGACGCATCATAAAACATTTAAAGTTATGCGTCTCCAAGTGTCGCGGTATATCAGTTTTTTCCATACCCCTTTAAATTTACATACTAATAAAAATTACTAATATCATAGCCTTTATAAATTAATCTATTCTTTCTATAGTAACTCCACCTTTTTCTTTTGGGTTATTCATTTTTATTAGGTATTTCCCTTCTGCGCCGTTTACTACTTTGTTAGATATTTTTATTTCTTTAGCTTCATCTCTGTTTCCATTTTTGTATACTATTACTTTTGTGTCTTCCCCGTTTTTTATTATCATTTCAGCCTGGTCATTTTTTTCTAGTTCCATTATTCCCATAGCCTTTTCTACAATTTTTACTGCAGCTTTAGGCATATTTTCTTCACTAAATACAACATAACCATCTGAGTTACTTTCTTCTTCTCGTTCTATTCTTTCTACTGTAACTTCTCCCACAGCTTTTTCTCCTTCTACAGTAACCTCATATATTCCATCTTCTGGTGCTTTAATTTCAAAATATGATGTCCGTAAATTTTCCCCTTCGTATAGAGTTTCTCCGTCATCTTTTTTCACTATATCCAGATTTAAAGTCCCTCCGTCATTTAAAACATCTACCTCTAGGGAATCCCCTTTTTGCAATTTCAAATCCTGAGAATCAGATCCATTAAACATTTCGTACTCTAAAATAAACTCTGAGTCATTTCCTGTTCTTTCACCATCGAACTTTACATTACTTTTACAAGCTGTAGCTGAAAATGCTGTTGCTATAATTAGTCCTGATATAAGTATTTTTCTCATATTTAAATCCTCCACAAAAGAATAATTTATTATCTTGTAATTTAGTGCTTCTTCTTACTTTATATGATAATGCCTAATATCCTTATTTTCAATTAAAGTAATCTTAACTATCTCTTAATTTTTTCTAAAGTTTTTTATTTTAATAACTAAATTATTAATATAGTTTATATATAAAAAAGCAAGAGCAATAGCCAAATAATAGGTTATTCTCTTGCTTTTATTTTTTTATTCTGTTCTCTCAATAGACTCTACAATCGAGATATTTCTCATCTCAACAAAAGGCAGATAAGAAACCAATGCTCCCAATCCAACGTTCATTAAAAATACCCCTGCAAATGTAATTGGATTGACCAAGAATTTTGGCGAAATCAAGAATTCTGCCATAGGACTGTATATTCCCCAGCATACTATTAGTGCAACAATTACTGAAATCACACCAGAATACAACCCATACATCAATCCTTCAGATAACACAATTTTTCTAAACATCTTATTATCAGCACCAACAGCTCTGATTATTCCAAACTCAGCTCTTCTCGAAACCATGCTATACTTGATATTATTCACTATATTGATAATACTGATTAAGAATAATATCCCTATAATCGCATTTATAAACATTTGCTTATTTTCTTCCATAGCAGCTAGTGTCATTCTTTCCTCAGTTAAATCAGAAAATACATTTCCATTAGTTCTATTCGCTATAGCAAAGATTTGTTTTGCTACCTTTTCTCTATTTGCATCGTCTTTCATTTCTATATTTACAATCTGAGCATTTTTATACCCAGAGAATTTTTCAAACTGCTTATTTGATAAAACTAAGTGCACAGAATCTGTATCTGGATAATACGCAGAATAATCCACAAGTTCGTTTACAATACCCACAATTTTAAACTCTTTTGTAATATATTTCCCACCTGTATCAGTCATTTTAAAATATTCCTCGCTAGAAATACCATCTTCTCTAAAAGTAACCTTTAATTTATCCCCAATATTTACACCTACTGTGTACTTTCCATTATTCTTTGGAACCATTGCAATGGCTACTTCTTCATTGTTCATCTCTTTTAAATCCACATTTCCTTTAGCCAAAAGTTTATCCAATTTTTTAAGAAGAGTATTATTATATCCATATACACTAGATTTTAAAATCTTATCCCCATTTCCACAATCTACTAACAAGCCACCAAGAACATCTTTATTATACGGCTCTTTATTTTTCTCTTTAAAATATTCCTTATCTAAAATCTGATCCTCTTTTAAAAACATCCTAGCATAAAGCCCTCTTATTTCATCTACATTTTCAACATCTTTTATACTTCTAATATCCTCTATATCCTTAGCCGAATATCCTGCATACATAGGTTTTGTCGGTTTCATACTTATCTTAAAATCTGTATTCACCCTTGATACCTCATCTAGTTTCTTCTGCTGGTCCTTCATCAAATCTGAGTAGAATGAAGAAGCTAAAAACATCACACTTCCAAGGCACATAGAAATCAGAGTAATTGCAAACCCACTCTTGTTTCTAAGAACATTTTTCATCGCCATCTTTATCTCAATTGGGATAATTTTACTATAAGAAAGACTATTATTTTTTCTTCTTCTGCTAATCATTTTGTGATTCCTTTTCTTATCCACAGAAGTTTTTATATTTCCTCTAATCTCATCAATTGGTGAAATTCTCTTTATTTTCCAAGCCAAAAGAGCCACTATAAATACAATTATCAACAGAGATACAACCCCTGCAAATACTATTATTTCAATAGGTACGCTAATTGTCGACAATTCCACAGCAATTTCGGTAAATACATTTCCCGAAACCTTTTTAAGCAATACCGCTACTAAATATCCAACAGCTACACCTATTGGAAGGGAAACTATCCAAATTAAAATAAGCTCTGTTAAAAGTAGTTTGACTATATCTGATAATTTTCCACCTATTGCTCTAATCAACCCATACTCAGAAATTCTCTGTATTATAGATATGTTGAATACTCCGTATACAACTATTGCAAGTACAATAGCTGCTGCAATTGCCGAATATATTAAGTTATAATCAATTTCTTCAAGCTGCCCCATTGCCTCTAATAGCATCCCATTTATTCCTATATGTTCCTCATCTACTCCTAAAGCATCAGAAATTGTATAAATATTTTTTAAAATATTTTTATCATCCTTAAATCTTATATAAGCATCTGTTTTTTCATTGCTCTTTTTTAAATCTCTATTTAGGAATATTTCCATAATTCCAGAAGATTTTTCTCTGGCTCTGTCCTTCAAAACTCCAGATACTACAAAAGTTTCCTTTTTCTTTCTTCCAAATAAATCTACAGTTACCTTTTGTCCTACTTCTGCTTTTACTTCAAGATTATCTAAAACCCATTTCTCTATAACTACTTCATTTGCCTTTTTAGGAAAATTACCTTTTATAAGCTCCGTATTTTGAAGTTCTAATAATTCTCTATTTACGCTGACAATATTCATTAAATCATCACTCTCAGGAGTAGATGAATCATAGTATGTTAAAAGACCAAGCTTCGATATATTCGGATTATTATTCTTCTTTGATTTAGAATTATCTTCATTTAATCCATTGACCTTAATATTCTCAATATCCTTAACTTGAGTATCATTCAAATCCCCATATCTTACAAAATAACTTCCTAATTCGTATTCAGTCTGTTTGATATTTTGTTCCTTTGCACTAAATGAAAGAGATCCCACTCCAACAATAAGTGCTATCCCAAGAACAATGCCTATCCCTATAGAAATAGACCTATTTTTATATTTTTTAATATAAGATTTCCCTGCCTTAAAATACCACATAGAAAAACCACCTTTCTTCAGATTATTTATTGTCTTTCAATTTCCTTTACTCAAATAATTTAAAGTCATTTCTTACCCTTAAATTATCATCTAAGAAATCTTTAAACAATATAATCTGTTTTAATGGTGGTTTTTACTGTCTAAACAGCAATTGGAATCATAATCCTTACCTTAAAGCTGCTTTCATCGTAATCTATTTTCATATCTCCGTTGTACTTTTCTACACAACTTCTTACATTATCTATACCTATTCCATGAATAGACTTATCTTTTTTACTAGTTAAAATCTTACTTCCGTCTTTTTTAATCTCATTTTCCTTTGAATTTTCTACAATCAAAAGGCTAAAATTATTTACTATACTATTGCTTATTTTTATATACCTATCGCTATGTTCCACGTGTAAACACGCCTCTATTGCATTATCTAAAAGATTTGATAAAATCGTACAAAAATCTGCCATATCTAAAAAATCATACTTAGAAAAATCTACCTTGCACTCAAAGTTTATCCCATACTCATCACACATACTCTTTTTATTCTTCAATATAGAATCCGATATTATATGTCCTGTGTTAAACTCATTTCTTACAGATTCATATTTTTTTAAACTACCCTCTATTTTTTGTATATACTCACCTGCTAGTTCAGAGTTTCCAGATTTATATAGCTCATCTATACAAATTATGTGATTTTTTATATCGTGGTACATTTCCCTAACTTTTTGATTTTCTCTACTCGATGCTATGTAGTTCTTAACCTCTTTATCTACACTTTCTCTAAGTATTTTATTTTCGTTCTTTATCTTATAGTCTTTTACTATACTCTTCATTGTCATAATAATGAAAATATCTGATACAAGAATCATAAGTATTATTAAAATTCCATAATATATATGATTACCCACTCCCATTATAACTATTGATATCATTTTAAAAATAGCTATTATGATAAATGTATTTAAAATCAACAGTAATACTATTGGGATACTTATTTTCTCATCATTTTTTCTAGCATTTATAATATACTCATATATAATGACAGAAAAAACAGTTATTAAAATTGATATTACTAATGACTCATAATCAGTTAACCATGTAGCTCTTGTATTTACTACTATTCCATTTTCTACTATTACATTAATATCAACTGCTAAAATATATGAAATTTTTTCAATTAATAATTCTACTATTGCAAAAAATGATATTGTTTTTATGAACAATCTTTTTTTAGGTGTACTGTAGTTAATAATAGCGTAAATCATGTATATGGCTGTATTTATCAAAAATACAAAACTATTTTGATTTAAATATTCATAAAGTAAATACTGTAATAAAAATGTTATTACAAAAATACTTATCCAGCCAAAAGCTCTAGATTTTTTTCTATCTTCAGTTAAATCCATATCCACTTTTAAAATTAGGAAATATATTACAAACTCAAAATAATTGTATATAATCCAAAAATTATGATGTCCTATATTAATCACCCCCACAGGATAATATTATCAACTACTTTATTTCATTACTTTTTCTATATAATCCATTACTCTTTCTTTCAACTCTTTTGTCTTATCTCTACTAATCATTACCTCATTTCCAGCAACTATAGCAGTTCTTCCTTTTATACTCTCAATCCTAGAGATATTTACAATATATCCTCTATGTACCCTAAAGAACGTCTCGCTATCTAGTTTTTCCTCCATACTTCCTATACTTTCATACAGTCTGTACACACTTTTCTCTGTATGTACAAGAAGGTTTCTCCCATAAGTCTCTACAAAAAGTATGCTCTCTGTAGGAACAACCACTGTCTTACCCGTATTTAAATCATTTATGATTATGCTGCTTTCTTTATTATCCTCGATTTCCTCTAAGCATTTATCAAAATGTTTACAAAAATCTTCATATCCTATTGGTTTTAGCAAATATCTAAATGCCTTAACTTCGTATCCATCAGCTAAAAAATCGGGAACTGCTGTGATAAATATTATCTGCAACTTTTTGTTCCACTCTCTAATTTTTCTAGCTACATCCATTCCATTAATACCATCCATTTGAATATCTAAAAGAACTATATCCAAATTTTCTCTGTAGCTTTCATCACTTTCAAATCTCTCTAAAAAACTCTCTCCATTCTCAAATTCTTCTACACTATATTTCTTTTGTTCCAAGAATTTTTTGAGAAACTCTTTTAATTTATCTCTATATATCTTTTCGTCTTCACAAATCGCTATCGAAATCATTTCTATTCCTCAATTCTTCATAATCTTTTTAATATAATAATATAACAAACAAAACTATCTTGCAAAATCTATAAAATTTTTGAAGTTAGTTTATGCTACAATTTTAAGTAATCTATTCTTTAATTATAATAAATATGTATACTCGAAAATTATAGAAAATATTGATTATTTTTCTATTTTTGTTATACTAAATTAAACTAATGGTTTTATCTATCTTAGGAAATTTTAATATTCGAGGTGATTATTATGACTAAAGATTCTAAGAGTTTCAAATCGTTATTTTTAAACATTTATGCTGCTATTTTCCCAATAATTATACTTTTATTCTCATTCCTTTCTAAAAATGCGTTGGTAAAATATCAGCAAATGGAAGGTAATTCTTATATTTTCGTCGGATTAGGGTACATGCTTTTCTTAATAGTATTTGTACTAGTTCTAACTACATTTAACAAGGATGTCAGTTTTATATCTGTAATAATAGGCATTCTCTTATCAGTTTTCTTTGCTACACCAAAATTCTTACCAGTTTCATTTATTAATACTTTTTATTCTAATATTTTCTTAGTGTTTAATAATATGATTGTAGCAATAGGAATGTATATAGCATATTTTATAAGTAAAAGAAGAAAATCTATATAGTATATTAATAGGATAATTTACATACAAAAGGACTTTCATTTAAACAATATGTTTATATGAAAGTCCTTTTATTTTTTATATTTTTACAGAATAAAAATAATCCTATCTATGTAATTCTATATTTTTTCCTTTAAATCATTGTGCCAACTATATTTAATATATCCATCATTTTGCAGTCTTCCAACCACTATTCCACTAGCTATTCCTAATTTATTTGAAAATCCTTCAATTGCATTTTTACTAAAGTTTCCAGATTTTATAAATAAATCGTAATCATCTTTAGGAATCAATATATCTTTTGCAAAGTCATCCGCTTCCTTTTCATCTTCTTCTGTTGTTCCATTAGTATTATTAATGTGACCTTTTATTATATGCCCCAATTCATGGAAAAGGCTAAACCAAAATATATCTGCATCCTTTCCTCTAGCTGTCATACCTATTATTATTTTTCTTTCTTCATAAAAAGTTGCTCCTTGTAAAAACGATCCCATTAAGTTGGGTAGTATAACTAAAGCTATTCCACATTTACTAAGGACATCTGTAAGAATTTCGCTAACTTCAGTTGTTTTTTTCAATGTCAAATTCCTTATTTCTTCTATGCTATTTTCTAATTGCTTTATATTTATTGCCTCTATACTTCTATCCCTTGCTTCTATTTTTGCCTTTTGTGCCATAGCTAAAAGACAATAATCACTCTTTTGAGTTATAGCTGTTCTTCTACATGCTATTTTATTTAATTGTGGATTACTTAAAATAGCAAGATTAGCAACTTCAAAATATTTTCTAAGTTCTATCACTTTTTCTGATTTTTCATCAACTTTTTCTATCCATCCATTCTTTACCATCTCATTATATGGAATTTTTTTAAGTATTTCAAAATCATTATCCATTTGATTTTCTTCTTTTATTTTTTCTATATCTTCTCTATATATTGCTTCAAGATTGTTCCAAAATCTAGCTGGGATACCCAAAACCATTTCCAATCTCATTGCAACTTCTGGTGTTAGTCTAACACTTCCTCGAATTAAATTACTTATATGTTTTTCAGACATTCCCATTCTAGCTGCAAATTCCTTTTGACTAAGCTCTCTATCTTCTAGCTGTTCTTTAATTGTTGCACCTGGTGGTATAGCTATTGTAGTTTTACTCTTTATTAACATCAAAATTACCTCCCCCTAACAAATTTAATGATAATCCACTATCTCTTTTATGCTTGCTATTTGAATTTCATCACCTTTCTTCTCAAAAATAAGTCTATATGGATGAACTAAATCAAGCGCATAATCAAAATTTGTACAAATTTTCTCTATCCCTTTATTCTTATATTCTACTTTCAATACATCACCTCATTTTGACTTTATTGATGTATTTTATATAGTTATTTTCAAGTCAATAATAACATAGTTATAATTAACCTACAAGGTTAATTTTGTAATATTTAACAACTATAAATTACATCTTCAATAATATTATTTCTAAATATCTCTATCATTATTCAAAATAATATTATTAAAGAATTTTTCATTATCCATATTTTTTCATAAAAAAAGAGGTACCTCGTAGTTTGAGATACCTCATTATTATTTATTTAATTATCTAGTAGCAAATTTTTCAGCTATTTTAACAACTAACTGAGAAGCTTTTACCATTGAGCTAACTACTAATAATTCGTTTTTACTGTGGAAGTTTAATCCACCACCGAATAAGTTAGGGCATGGTAATCCCATTTTAGATAATTTAGATCCATCAGTACCACCTCTTATAGGTATAACTATTGGTTCTACATCTAATTCTTTCATAGCTTCTGTAGCTATGTCAACTATATGCATAACTGGTTCTATTTCATCTCTCATGTTGTAGTACTGGTCATGTATTTCTACTGATACTCTACCATTGTATTTTTCAGTTATTTCAGCTATTTTAGCTGCGAAGAATTCTTTTCTTGCTTCGAATTTAGCTTTGTCATGGTCTCTTATTAAGTATATCATTTTAGCTCCATCAACATTTCCGCTTAATTCATTTAAGTGATAGAATCCTTCATATCCTTCAGTAGTTTCTGGTCTTTCATCTTCTGGGAATAATTCCATAACTTTTCCTGCTATGTATAAAGCATTAACCATTTTGTTTTTAGCTGATCCTGGATGAACGTTTTTACCTTTTATAGATACAGTTGCTAAAGCTGCACTGAATGTTTCGAAGTTTAATTCACCTTCTGCTCCACCATCTAATGTATAAGCATATTTAGCACCGAATTTTTCAACGTCGAATTTATCTGCACCAGTTCCTATTTCTTCGTCTGGAGTGAATCCAACTTTTATTTCACCGTGTTTTATTTCTGGATGATTTACTAAGTATTCCATAGCTGTCATTATTGCTGCTATACCAGCTTTGTCATCCCCACCTAGTAATGTAGTACCATCAGTAACTATTATTTCTTCTCCTACAAATCTTTTTAATTCTGGAGTGTCTTCTACAGTAGTAACTACTCCTAGTTCTTCATTTAGAACTATGTCTTTTCCATCGTAGTTTTCTATTATTCTAGGGTTTACGTTTGTTCCTGAAACGTCTTCATTAGTATCCATGTGAGCTATAAATCCTATTGGATCAACACCTTCAGTATTTGCTGGTAATGTAGCCATTAGGTAGCAATGTTCGTCTAAAGAAACATCCTGTAATCCTATTTCTTTTAATTCTGCTTCTAATACTCTAGCTAAATCGAACTGTTTTTCAGTTGATGGACAAGTAGTACTTGATGAATCTGAAGTAGTATCGATTTTAACGTATTTTAATAATCTTTCTAAAACTTTTTCTTTCATAACTTTTACACCTTCCATTAAAAAAATATAAATTTAAGGTTCGCAGATTATCTGTAGAAAACCTTTCTCCTTTAGTATAACAATAAATTCTTAGAAACTCAAACAAAAAAAGCTGTTTTTTCCGAAAATTTTTATTATTTTTTTAAGTTTATCATATTGATTTATTTTTATTATATAAATTTATATTTTATAGACTATACTACTTACTCATCAAAACCTTTGAAAAAGATTATAAACAACGCCCAAATGAATAGTATTAACAACATACTTATCGCACTAAAAATTAATCCCATTTGTTCTGGATTTAAAAATATACCGTTCTTTACTATACTCTGTGGGATAAAATAAATTAACCCTGAAATAACTACCAAAACAATTACCTTAAACTGATTGATTTTGCCCATGCAAATCCCTCCTTTTAAATAAAGTTCGCTATTATTTATATACTATTCTAAGCAAAAAAAATAAAGTTTCAATATATTTCAAATATTTGTAATTATTCTGTAATCCTTTCTATATAAATTACAATATCATTACAATCACTCTAAAATACTTACATTAAAATAAAAAAAATATATAATATAGAAAACAATATTTCTACCCCAATAAGACCAGCTATTAAAAGTCAATAGCTGTAATAAAAAAATAATAATATTTTAAATTAAAAATAAAAATTTGCATCACAAAAAAGCCTAACAGCTAGTTAAAATTTAAAACTAAATATTAGGAACATAAGGCTTGTTATCTCTTAAAACAGCAAATATTATATTGGTTAATTTACGAGCGACAGCTCCCATCGCAGTACCGTG
>NZ_JBLOUI010000032.1:0-28617 GCF_047807365.1 Peptacetobacter sp. AB800
TTCCAAGGAGTGATACTACGACCTCTATCTTTAATCAGATTATCTCACATAGAAAATGAGATAGGAATGAAAATTAATAAAATTAAATTTAAATATATTATACGAGGAGTGTTAAATATCATAATATCGCATGCATCTTTATCAATATTTGTGAATTCAATTATTCCATTATGACATTTTTCTTTATTATCGATATATTGAAATATCGGATTTATCTTTAAAGATAGTTTGTTTTCATCAATTATAATATCTGCTATCGTGTAAGCTAAAAGGAATATTACTTTCTCTGTCCATGATATAATCCATAATCTTTTATCCTTTAATAATATTTTTTAGATTTTAGTATATTTGAAAATATTATTTTACATCCATTGTATAGATGTAGGTTTTCTTGGTACAGTACGTCTATATGATACATTAGGATAACCAATTAGCATGCATGATTTTATTTGGTCTGGAGTGATGTTTAGATATTCACAAGCAGCAGGGTTTATGCTTAATGCCATTTGTATAAATCCACTGTATAGAACACCAAGTCCTTCTGAATTTGCCATTAGTTCTATGTTTGAAGAAGCAAGACCACCATTTAATGCTGAGTTAGAGTTGACAATAAGTAGAGCAGGTGAGTTAAAGAATAGTCTGTCTTCACCTATACCATTAGAGTATGCTTCCCAAAGGTTTTGTAAAATTATACGATAACGTTCTTGTATAGAATTGACACGTTCTGGGTCAGTAAGTATTGTATTAAGACCGTCCCAAACCATTTTTTTAAATGTTTCAAGATTATCCTGAATAAATATATAATGAACATCCTGGATATTTCCACCAGTAGGAGTAAATCTACCAGCCTGTAAGATATGCTCCATTGTCTGAGTAGGAATTTTTTTATCTTTATAATTTCTAATACTTCTTCTTGATTTGATAAAGTTTAGCATAAGTTCACTGTCAATAGTTGGTTTTGAATTATTAAATTCTATTACACCTTCTTCAGATTGTTCAGGTAAGTTAATAGCATTTGTTGGACAGACTGCATAGCAATGTCCACAATCAATACACATATCATTAGCAAATGCTTTTCCATCGACTATTGAAAGACATTTTGGAAAACACTCTTTTACACATTGACCACAACCAATACATTTTTCTGTTAGAATTTCTACCATTTATATTCCCCCCTATAAGATTAAAAAAAAGAATTTACTCTTAATTTAGAGTATGGTACTATTTTAAGAGTGCATAAAAAAATTGTCAATAACGCAGTTTTTTAGTACTAGGTAAGAGAAAACAGATTAGGAGGATTTTTATGAGTAAAGAATATTCATGTCCATGTTTAGATAAATGTCCATTACAAAGGGCAATGGATGTAATTGGAGGAAAATGGAAATTAGCAATCTTGTGCTCATTAAATACTAATGGTTCAACAAGATATAATGAATTAAAAAGAAAAATTAAGGGAATATCAAATACAATGCTTGCAAAATCTTTAAAAGAGTTAGAAGAAAATGGATTAATTAATAGATATGAGTATGTTGAAGTTCCTATACGAATTGAATATGAAGTTTCTGAAAAAGCTAAGTCTTTAATTCCAATTTTAAAAGAGTTGGCAAAATGGGGAATGACTTTAGATAATGATTAGTAAAAATTATTAAAATGCCCCATACTGTTAAATGTATTACTCTAACAATATGGGGCGTTTAAGAGAAGAGTAGAGATACTCTTCTTTATTTATATACTCATTATTAAATATGCTGTGTATCCTACGTAAAGAGCAGTTAATATTGCTCCTTCAACCCTGTTTATATCTTTTCTGACAACAGTAAATATATAAGTAAGTACTGTCACACCAATCATAAACAAGCAATCTACAAACAACTTAGGATCTATTGCTATTGGAGAAATAGCAGCAGATGCACCTAGAACAAATAATATATTAAACATATTTGATCCTATTACATTTCCTAAAGCGATATCACTCTCACCTTTAGTAGCAGCTATTATAGATGTAACTAATTCTGGTAGAGAAGTACCGATAGCAACTATTGTAAGTCCTATAAGCTGGTCACTTACACCGAAGCTTTTTGCTATTCCAGTAGCCGCATTTACAACAACCTGTCCACCTAAAACTATTGCTATTATCCCACCTATTGAGAATATTATAGCCTTTGAAATAGGCATTGTTTCAACTGGAGCATCTATTTCTACAGTTATCTTTTCATTAGGATTGGCTTTTTGAGCTTCTAAAGCCTGATTTCTAGAGTTTAGAGCTGACATTATTAGTGAATACATGAAAATAGCGAAGAACATTAGAAGAACTAAACCGTCACCTCTACTAAGCTGGTTTACTGAAGTTCCACCAAAGAACTGATCTCCAATTATTACAAATGTAAGCACAGATATCAGTATTAAAAATGGAAACTCTTTAATTCTAACGCTTTTTTCTACCATTAATGGCTTTATCATGGCAGATACACCAACGACCATAAGAAGATTGAATATATTAGATCCAATTACATTCCCCATAGCCATTCCATTTTGTCCACTTAAAGCAGCTGTGATACTTACTGCAGCTTCTGGTGCACTAGTACCAAAAGCGACTATTGTAAGCCCTATTATAAGTGAAGGGATTTTTAGCGACTCTGCAATACTCGACGCCCCTTCAACAAAATAGTCGGCTCCCTTTACAAGAAGAACAAATCCGACTACCAATAAAATATAATTCATATTAAGTTTACCCCCTTTATAAATTTCCCTTAAAATTAAAAGTCTGTTTCATAAGCATTCTAAATAGTTTAAAACACTTACGAAACAGAATCTATAAAAGTTTATTTTTAGACATTAACATAGTAATAATTACACATACAATTACTGATATAAAAGATATCAACCAGAAACCGTTTGGGTTTTCAGCAAGCGGAATTCCGCCGACGTTCATTCCAAAGAACCCTGATATTAATGTAGGTAATGAAACAATAAGTGTGATAACTGTAAGAACCTGCATAACATTGTTCTGGTTATTACTGATTATCGCACTGAAGGCGTCCATGATTCGGCTAAGTATATCTCCGTAAATAGTAGCCATTTCAAGAGCCTGTCTGTTTTCTACAATAACATCGTCTAATAAATCGTCGTCGTCGTGATACTTCTTAATACTTGATGTTTTAAGCATCTTATTAAGCACTAACTCATTAGATTTTAATGAAGTAGAGAAGTAAACCAGAGATTTTTCAAGCTCTAGTAACTGAATAAGCTGCTTGTTCTGCATTGAGTCATATATTTCTTTTTCTAGAGTAGTAGTCATCTTGTTTATTCTTCTTAGATAGTGTAGGTAGTAAGATGCATTTTTGTGCAAAATCTGAAGAAGAAAACGAGACTTCATATTAGTGTAGAAATCCTTTATATGACCGACAATAAAGTCATTAAGAATCTTTGTCTGTTCACTACATACTGTAAGAATTACATCTTCGGTAATTATTATACCAAGCGGTATAGTGCTGTATAACGAGTTATGTGAGTCACTCTCATCTATAGGTATATCTATAAGGATAAGAGTATGGTTGTCATTTACTTCGATTCTTGAACGTTCCTCCTCATCCAGAGCAGCATTGATACTTTCGATATCTATGTCAGTATGGTCATATATCTCGTGTATCTCGCTCTGATTAGGCTCAACAAGGTTGATCCAGCATCCTTCTTCTGGCTCGTTTATTTTTTCTAGCTTAGAATCGATAGTTTTATAGTATCTTATCATCGCAACACACTCCTTGTTTTTAATTATAGTAGTACTATCGGCTAACGAGTAATCAAAGCCAAACTACTATTGCGACTAAGATACTGTTAACAGATAGGTTTTAAATTTTTAATACTTTGCAACGGATAACTATCCATTGCACATCACTCTCCTTTTCCAATTTAAAATATCTATCCATTAAATAGAATACATTTTATTTGACAGAAAATCAAGGAAATTTGTTCAAATGACTGAGAATTTTTACATTGTAATATGAAAAGAAAAGAGTAAAAAATAATTGACATAGTAGGCGATATGAATTATCATAATATATGTGTTTGAAATATACTTTTTCTTAAAAAGTATATTTTATTAATATGTGCCTGTAGTTCAATTGGTAGAATGTCAGACTCCGACTCTGAAGGTCTGCGGGTTCGAGTCCCGTCGGGTACACCATTTATTAGGAAGTCCTGCAAATTTTGTGGGACTTCTTGTTTTTTAAACAGAAAATTTAATAAAAGAAAACTTAGGAGGTTATTTTTAATGAATAAAATTACGACTAAAGACTTAGTTATGATGTCGCTTTTAGTTGCGATAACGATAATTTTATCGAGATTCCTATCAATATCTACTCCAATAATAAAGATAGGATTTAGCTTTGTTCCACTAACAATAGCGGGGATATTATACGGACCTAAATATACGATGATTATAGCTGTAATAGCCGATTTAATAGGAGTAACACTTATAACAGGAGATTTCTTCCCAGGATTTACAGTTACAACAGCGTTAGTTGGTCTACTTTACGGAAAATTCCTTTACAATAAACCAAAAGCTATGAGAAATATAATAATATGTACAATTTTAGTTAATTTAGTGGAATTAATTCTAAACACAGGTAATATATACCTACTTAGCGGATACGGATTTATGGCGACATTAC
Organism: Peptacetobacter sp. AB800; assembly: GCF_047807365.1. Lineage (NCBI taxonomy): Bacteria > Bacillati > Bacillota > Clostridia > Peptostreptococcales > Peptostreptococcaceae > Peptacetobacter > Peptacetobacter sp. AB800. The sequence goes on from NZ_JBLOUI010000032.1 coordinate 4,671, forward strand.
CAACAAGAGCTTTTAAAGCAGCTTTAATGGTGCCAATAAAAGCATTTGTTATATACAATGTTTCATATCCTATAGTTAGCATGAAAAATATGGCGATGAATAGAAGAGCGGTTTAAAATTCGTTTGATTTTGTAAATATAAATAAAATCAAAGATTTGAAATTTATCTTTAAATGTATTAATATATAGTATAGTTGTGAGTGTAAGGAGATTACTTTTAACTTTTATGTAAATTTTAAATCTAAAAATTTTTATAAAATATTTAGAAAATAAAAATTGATTATGATTAAAATTTCATAAATCTTTAGAAATAATATCAATTTAATTTAATAATTGGGTGTTAATATTATAATTAAGTAAAACGAATCAGATAGACGGGAGGTTTTTTCATGAATAATGTAGAAAAGAAACAAATATCTGTATTTTTCGGAATAGCACTTATGTTTATGATAGCTCTTTCAATTATGTATTATCAAGATAGAAATCCGGATTTATTATTGTATATGATCTTTTCACCAGCGTTGGCTGCATTGATAACTAGAATGATTTGCAGAGAAGGTCTTAGAAATATGTTCTTGAAGATAAACATCAAGAGGAATAAAAAGACTTACATAAAAACATTACTTTTTACTCCTTTCATAATATACTTTGGAGCAGTTATAAACTATATAATATTCCATTCAGGGGTTAAATTATTGGGGATGGTGACAGTTTACAATCTTCAGTATACAAGTATGTTTGAATATTTGAAGAGTGTTACATATGAGGTTTCAAATTTAGCGATAATCTTCCCAATCTATGGTATAATTCAGAGTTTTTGTGAAGAGTTTGCTTGGAGAGGTTATCTTCTTCCAAGAATGTGCAAGATTATGAAACCAGATAAGGCAGCTGTACTTAATGGATTTTTATGGGGAGTATGGCAGTTGCCGATAATTATGATTTTATATATGAAAGTAGCGGAGAATCCGTTAAATGGAGCAGTGATGCTTTTAATTATGAGTACATCAGTAGGAGTTATTCAGTCATATTTACTTTATAAGACAGAGTCGCTTTGGTGTCCGGTGTTATTCAATTTATCGTTGAATATTATAAATATATATAATCCAGCTTCTATTTTTGTTAATGTTGCAGCTGGGAATTCAATAAGTCATGTTCTTCCTGGTGTTGTGGGAATGGCAGGACTTGTAATAGCAGGAATGTTATGCTATAGAGAAAGTAAAAGAGTATATGTTAATTAATTTGCTATCTTTATAAAGAGTGGATAAATCAAAATTTCCGTTTCTATGTTATATGGGAAGTATTGAACTTATAGACAAACTACTCTCCAGCTTCGACGGGTGTTGAAGGAAGAGTTTTGTTGTAAATAAAATACGCGTCTGCAGATTGTCGAGGGCGTTTTGTCTATAAGCTTCAATACTATAACATATAAATAGTTTCGGAAAGTTTTGATTTAATCCACTCTTTTTAAGTTAGTAAACTTGTTTTGTGTAGGAGAAGTATAGATGATTGGTTTTAAGCGAATGATAAGAAAATATAATTATTATGTATGGATAGGGGAAGAGGGTATTCCTCTATTTTTTTATATATACGATTAAGTTTTAATATTAAATTTATTTTTCAAGAAAGGCTAGAATCTAAGAATATCGTTGAATCATATTGGAGTGATGAGCATACTTCAGGTGGAAAGAGAAAGTATTATCATATTACAGATGAAGGACGTGAATTTTTAAAAATAAAAAAAGAAGAATGGCAGTTTATTAAAAAAGTAATGGATCAGTTTTTAGAGGAGGTCGCACTTAGTCGAATCAGCACAAGAATATATTAATCAAGGCTTAAGCGAGGAGGAAGCTTGTAAAAAAGCTATAGAAAATTTTGACGGTGGGGAAGAAATGCAAAATGAGTTAAACAAAGTTATAAAAAAGCTTTCATCTTCATTAGATAGATATAATAATTTTAGCAAAAAAATACGATATGACAGAGGTCGATGAGTATAAAGACGAATTAGAAAAATTATTGAATGAGGAAAAATATAGTCCAATCAAAGCATTTAGATTATACGTTGTCGATATGGAAGATGGAAATACAAGTACAAGCTCTAAGGGATTAAATTCAGATACAGTTTATGAAAAAGAGTTAAAGGTTGAAGACGAAAGAGCAAATACATCATACTTAGGATACAACGGAAAAGATTTCTTAGACAAAAATGGAAACATAGTAAATCCAGATATATTCTCTGAGTACTTCTTCTACAATGAATCAAATATTTTATCTAAAGTATTGGTAGTAGTTGGAGCTGTGTTATTAATTGGATACTTTATAATTAGAAGCAAAGAAAAATAAATAATCATACATGAAAAAAGGGACTTTTTAGTCCCTTTTTCTATATGTATCGTTTAAACTAGATTAAATCTATCTTTTTATAGATGCCGCGATTCTATGATAAGTATGTCTTACCCCTCTTATCACTTTACCGTATTCAAGTATATTTTCTGGAAGAGCCATTCCCATATATCCTGAATCTCCTAAGTGGTGTAGATCTGTTCCAGCCATTTTACACATAAGTGCGATTTCTCTAATAGTTGAAACATCTGCACCTTCCTGAGAAGTACCTATTGAAGTAAGAGTTAATTTTCCAAGCTCGTGTGCATAAGAAACAAGTCCTCTTATATATTCCATAGTTATTCCAGGAACTGAACCCGGTGCAGGCATTAGTATAATATCTGCTCCTGCTTCAGAGAATTCTTTAACATCGTTTCTAGTTATTATTTTTTCACCAGCTTCACCAAGTATACCAGCTGCGTGCATTTTACCAGCTATTAAAACAACGCTATCTCCAAGTTCTTTTCTGTAAAGTTTTAGAGTATCTGTTATAGATTTATTTGTAACACCTATACCAGGGTTTCCAGTAAGTACTATGAAGTCAGCACCCATTTCAACTGCTTTTTTAGCGTTTTCTAAAGTACCTACACGTCCTGAAGATAATCCAGCCCATTCATCAGTTTCAACAGTACTAGCAACACCTTCTTCAAGTGGTTCAAGGTTTAAACCAACTGGTCTACCTGTAAGTTCTTTGATTTTTCTTATGTAATCTTCTGGTTTAACATCAGCAGGAAGTCCATGCATAACAGGGTTGTTTACATCAAATATGTTTAGAAGTATTATATCAGCTCCCATTGATGCAGCAAATTCTGCGTTTGTTACATCGCCAAGCATCTGAGGAACAGCACCTATAGTTTCGCAAACTACTATTCTTCCTTCACTGGCTGCTATTGATTCGATAAGTTCTGATTTTGTCATTTTTTCAAAATCAGATGCGTTACAGTTTAAAAATCTTTTCATTTTGTTTTTTCCTTTCTTTTAATCTTTTTTAATTTTTGTGTGTAAAAATAAATAGCTACTAAAAACTTTTAAACTTTCCACAAAAAAGAGAATAAGATTTGTTTCTATTTATATTAAAAGAAAATAGGTATAAGTGGTTTGTTTTTAAGATTTAAAGTAGCCATTCATAATATAATTATACTAATATTTACCGTTAATTGCAAATGCGTGATTCATTGGTCCACTACCTTTTCCAAGGTCTAGCATTGCAGCTAAAGCACCAGAAATATAAGCCTTTGCAGATTCAACAGATTCATCCAAATTCATTCCTTTTGCTAGGTTTGCAGCTATTGCACTAGAAAGTGTGCAGCCTGTTCCATGAGTGTTTGGGTTGTCGATTCTTTTTCCGCTGAACCATTTAAATTCTCCGTCAGAGTATAATAAGTCGTTTGCATCATTTATACTGTGACCTCCTTTTAAAAGGACTGCGGCATTGTATTTTTTACCGATTATTTCTGCAGCTTTCGTCATATCATCTGCTGAATTGATTTTGATGTTTGATAGTATCTCAGCTTCTGATATGTTTGGTGTAAGAAGCGTTGCAAGAGGGAATAAAACTTCCTCAAGTGTAGAAATTGCATCGTCTTGAAGTAGTTTTGAGCCACTTGTAGATACCATAACTGGATCTATTACAATATTTTTTGCTTCGTATTTTTTTAATCCTTCTGCTATTGCTTTTATAATCGGAGCAGAGGATACCATTCCTATTTTTACAGCATCTGGGTAAATGTCTGTGAATACTGCATCTAATTGCTGAGTGACAAATTCTGGAGAGGATTCAAATACTCCAAATACTCCAGTTGTGTTTTGTGCAGTTAAAGCTGTGATTACAGATTCTGCAAATACGCCGTTTGTAGTCATAGTTTTAATATCAGCTTGAATGCCTGCACCACCGCTACAATCACTTCCTGCTATTGTTAAAGCAACTTTCATAACCATTCCTCCTTAAAAAGATAAGATTTATAATTCTTCAGTTAGTTCTTTAAGTTTTTTAGTGGCAGCAGTTATATCGTCACTTGCAAATATTGCACTTATAACAGAAACACCATCTATTCCACTGCCTTTTAGTTTTAATAAATTATCTGAATTTATTCCACCTATTGCAACTACTGGGATTGATACAGTTTTACATATTTCTTTTAATGTTTCAAATGTTACGCTGTCAGCATCTCCTTTAGTAGAAGTAGGGAAGACTGACCCAACACCAAGATAGTCAGCTCCATCTCTTTCTGCTTTTAAAGCTTCCTCAACTGTAGATGCAGATACACCTAAAATTGCATTTTCTCCAAGCATATCTCTAACTTTTTTAGCGTCCATATCTTCCTGTCCAACATGAACACCGTCAGCTTTTATTTCAGCTGCGATATTTATATTATCATTTACGATAAATGGTATTTTAAATTCTTTGCAAAGAGCCTGAATTTCCTTTGCTTCTTCTAAAAATTCATCTTCTGGAAGATTTTTTTCTCTTATTTGAAGTATAGTAGCTCCACCTTCAAGACATTCTCTTACCTGTTCAGCAAGAGTTCTTCCGTTTAGCCAATGTCTGTCAGTTATAGCGTATAACTGTAAATCTTTTCCATTTATATTACTTGCTTTCAAATTTAGCACCTTCTTCCAATGTTTTAGCATCCATATTGTAAATTGCATCAATTATTCTGTTTCTGTATGTAGAGTTTCCGTCAGTTTTTTCCATATTAGACCAACCAATTTCTCCAGAAAGTCCCATATCTATTACAGCAGCTGCAGTTGCTTCAAGCATATTGTCCTGATTTGCAGCGATAAATGAGGCAATTAGTCCAGAAAGTTGGCATCCAGTTCCAGTTATTTTTCCCATTTCAGCTCTACCATTTCTGATTACAAAGCATCTTTCAGCATCGGCAACTAAGTCTATAGCACCAGTTATTGCAATTATACTACCTGTTTCTTTTGCAAATGATTTTGCAAATTTCACCATAGAGTCAAGATTTTCTTCAGTAACTGCATCGCCAACAGCCGCGTCGACACCTTTTCCAGCACCGATACCAGTAGCTAAGAATTTTATTTCTGAAACATTTCCTCTTATTACAGAGAATTTCACATTTTCAAGTAATTCTTTAGCAGTTTTATTTCTTAAATTACTTGCACCTACACCAACAGGATCTAGCACAGTTGGATGATTTAATTCGTTTGCTTTTTTACCAGCTAATATCATAGAAGGGATTGTGTTTCTATTAAGTGTACCGATATTGATGTTTAAAGCAGTACACACAGAAGTTATATCCTCAACTTCCTCAGAATCGTCAGCCATGATAGGGCTTGCACCACAAGCTAATATTATATTTGCAACATCGTTTACAGTAACATAATTAGTGATGTTGTGGATAAGTGGTGATATTTCTCTTACATTTTCGATAGTTGATTTTAACATTTTAATTCCCCCAGTCTTTTTAGTATTGAGAGAGATTTTAAAAATAAAAAAACACGAAACCAACAAAGGCTCGTGTTTGATATCTTATCTTCTCCCTACGTTGGCATTATCCAAATCAGGTTAAGGGTCTAGGTTTTACCTACTCTCAGCCGAAAAAGCTCCCCTGCTTGATTTTAAATTATTTTAAAAATTCAACTAATTAAATGATAGCATAGATAATAGTTTTTTTCAATTGTGTAGAAGTTTTGATGTTGGAAAATGAATGAAAGGGTTGGAAATTTTTTTGAAAAGTAATATTTTTAGTGATATAATATTTAATATGTTATTAGTTATATACGATTTAAATATGTCTCTGTAGCTCAGCAGGATAGAGCACCGCTCTCCTAAAGCGGGTGTCGCAGGTTCAATTCCTGTCAGGGACACTTTGAATAATTGAGGATGCCAATGGATTTTTCTAATGGCATCTCTTTTTTTACTCAAAATTATATCATTCTCACCTCCTGGCTTCGACGGCTCACACTTTTAGAGTAACACATTTCAAAGTTGTGAGCCGTCTGCAGATAGTCGAGTTCGAATTGATATAATTCCGAGTAAAAGAGATGACGTTAGAAAAAATCCATTTGGCATCCATCATTTTATTCTGACGTTTGTAATGGTTTGTTGTTCATAGTTTATTCTCCAATTCTGTTTATATATTTTATGTTTATTTATATCTATTTATTTATGTTTTATTTTATCTATTGCGTTGTCATAAGCTTGTTTTGTTCTTTCATCAAATAGTACAAATCTTATGCAATCAAATTCGTTTGGATGCTCCATATAGAAATCATTTACTGTTTTTACTGCTATTTCTGCAGCTTGTTCTAATGGATAGCTGTATATTCCAGTTGATATTGATGGAAATGCAATTGTGCGAATTTTGTTTTGTAGCGCTACTTTCATAGAGTTTTTGTACGCATTTTCAAGAAGTTGTGGCTCACCAGAGTTCCCACCTCTGTATATTGGTCCAACTGTGTGAATTATGTATTTGCAAGGTAGTTTGTATGCGGATGTTATTTTTGCTTCCCCTGTTTCACATCCGTTTAGCGTTCTACATTCTGCTAGAAGTTCTCGTCCTGCTGCACGATGTATTGCCCCGTCTACACCGCCACCACCTAGAAGGCTGTTGTTTGCTGCATTTACGATTGCTTCTACGTCTGTTTGTTTTGTGATATCTCCAAGTACTGTTTCTATTTTCATATTAAATTCCTCCTAAGAAAAATTTATTTATAATAGGCGAATTACCTTTTTGCTATAATTTAGTATCTAAAATTATTTAGCCTTGTAGAAGTATGGTCCAAGTTCTTCTTCGTGAGGTACTACATAAGTCCAACTGTTTAGTGGATCAAAGAAATAGAAGTCTGATGAATTTAACTCGCTTTTTCCATATAATTCATCTATGTCTTTTGCAGTAATTAGGTTTGCGTTTCCAATTATGTAAGCTTCATCTGCATATTCAAAGAATAGGTAAAGCTCGTGTTTTTCTTCCTTATCAAAAGCTGCTCTGGCTTCGTCACCTGTAAGAGCAGGAAGAAGTTCAAAGCTGAATAAATGCCATTTGAACTGGTCAGAGTAGTCCTCTTTATTTTCTTTATCCTCTTCAGAAACTAACTCATCAAACTGTTTATCCCACTGCTCAGCGATTGGCTTTTTAGGTACATGTAAGAATAGAACACCTTTGTCTATTAAGTTTTGAAGTTTTTCAGTTTCTTCTTCGCTTAAGCTTTCAACATCTGCAGCCGGGTTTTTAGCGAATTTTTTTGCTATAAAGACATCACTTATAAAACTAAACACTATATATACAATAGTTACGAATAAAAGAATTTGTATATTCCAGTTTAGTTTTAGGAAGTAGCTGACAAGAGATAGTATTGCGAAAAATACGACACCACTTACTAAATATTTTGAGTATCTTTTCATAAAATTATTCCTCCTAAATTTGTATAATAAATGAAATTAAACTGATTTATATAAATCATTTGTTTATATAAATCAGTTATTTCTATATATTATAATACTTTATTTATTAGGAAGACAATATTAATCAAGCTCTTTAAGAGATTCTTCTATGAAAGAGTTGGCAATAGAAATATAAACGTATTAACATTATATAGTATTTGTTCAAAAAATTCTTGAATATTTATGGAATTAAGAATAAATTAGTTATTAAATTTGACTTATATTAAAAAGAGTGGTATATTTCAAAATCATGAATAGTTTTTAGGGGGTGGATGTATGAAAACAGGATTATTATTAGAAGGTGGAGCGATGCGTGGTTTGTACACTGCAGGTGTTCTTGATGTGTTTATGGAAAATAACATAAAAATCGATGGGATAATAGGTGTTTCTGCTGGGGCATTGTTTGGAATGAACTACAAATCAAAGCAGCATGGTAGAGTGTTGAGATATAATAAAAATTATGCAACAAGCAAGGAATACATGGGATTTCATTCGTGGATAACTACGGGAAATGTTATGAACAAGGAATTTTGTTTTAACAAGCTTGTCAATGAATTAGATCCAGTTGATTTTGATACATATAAAAATAGCGACGAGGAATTTTATGCAACTGTGACAAATATCGAAACTGGAAAGCCAGAGTATATTAAGCTGGATGATTTTAGAGATGAGGATCAGATTGAATATTTAAGAGCTTCTGGTTCTATGCCATTTTTATCAACTCCAGTTTGCGTGAAGGGTAAGAGCTATTTAGATGGTGGAATTTCTGATAGTATCCCAATAGATAAAATTATGAGCATGGGCTACGATAGAGTGATTGTAGTGCTTACAAGACCTGAAGATTATAGAAAGAAAAAATCAAACGAACTTATGCCTAAGCTTTTCTATCACAAGTATCCTAATTTGGTTTCTACAATAAACAATAGATATAAGGTGTACAATGAAGAGCTTGAAAGGGTAAATGAACTTGAAAGAGAAAAGAAGATTTTTGTACTAAGACCTTCAAGACTTGTCGATATTAAGAGAATTGAAAAAGATTTGGATAAAATTCAAGAGATGTACGATTTAGGTAGAGAAGATGCAAGTAACAAACTTTTATCTTTAAAAGAATATTTAAGCCTTTAAATTAGCAAGTCGTGAACGTCGTGCAAACAAGTAAATAAACTGAGGACAAGATGTATAACTGCTCAAAAGCGACAATACTGCAAGCGCCCCACAACTGCTAAATGTGTTACTCTAACAGGGTGGGGCGCTGAAGCCTGGAGCACAGAGCAGTTATACTCTTGTCCTTTTTATATACTTTTTTAATATCCATGGTCTACATGTTTCCATTTTCCACCATTTTTTCTAACCAAAATCCAGTTCCAATCAGTGTATGTACTATTAGGATTTAGAGAGCCATCTCCACCAGACTCATCAACATCAAAAGTCGATACCAACACAATTACCTCATCAGCATTGTATCTAGCAGTGAATTCTTGGTGATCTTCAGATACCTTATCTCCTGCATAGTGGATTTCTTTAAGAGTGCAGCCCTTCCAATCTTTTTCGAATTCTTTCTTTATAACGTCGATAGCTGAGTTGATTTCCTCTTGAGAGTATAACCGTATTGTATCTCCATTTTTATCAATAGGATAGATTGCAAAAACACCTTCTAGTTTTGCTGGATATGATTTTGCAATACTTCCGTTATATACAACACTTATCTTATCTCCTTCTTTGACATCTGGGACATCAATCTTTGAAATTACATCTTTAGAAACGAAAGCCATATCCATTGAATTTATAGCTTCATCACCTTTGTATGGATCTACTAAGATATAATTGTCCTCAAAACCTAAAACAGTTGCCATAAATTGAGGGTTTCCTTTAGGAATTTCAGTAGATTTATCCTTTGAAGATAGAGTTGAAATTATATTAAAAGCAGTTATTGCAGCTATGAAAATAGCTACTCCTAAGAAGATATAGCTATCTCTTTTAGATCCTTTGTCATAACATTCCTTAGACCAAACTAAAAACGTTAATATCATAGATACGAACATCAAAGGAAGTGATATATCGTAAGACAGTATTTTTGCTAATCCTAGAGAAGCAAACACAACGGTTAATATAGAAAAGATTAATCTTAATTTTCTCATATCAAATACTCCTTTTTTCTTTATTATACAATCTAAAACAATAGATAACAATATTAAGTTGAGTTAAAAATGCTTATTTTCTAAAAATTTTGTAAATATTTAAAATAAATATTTTGGCGAGAATATGATGAATCTATTATTGAATATTTTAATGAAAAATTGCCACTAGAAGATAACATTCAATTTGAGTGTGTAGAAATAGAAAAAGAACGTGGAATTGATATTATTCTAAAAAAAGATGGCTCTGTTGAGAAAATTCCTTATGCAGATGATTTCGCTGATAGGGATACAACATTGAAAAGCGTTCAAAATTATGTATCTCCAAAGTATCAAGTCCGTTGGTATATGGACTCACTTGGAAGTGATACGTTGGCTTTTTGTATTAAGTTATCTTTGGAATGGAAAAATTTAGAAAAGGAATTTGGAATAGAGAAGATTAGATATTATTTTGAGCCGATAGATAATGACTCAGTAATGTTTGAAATGAGTATTGATGAGGTTTTTGATTTGATAGAAGAAAGAGAAAAATAGAGGAGGAAAATTAGAATGAAAAAATTTGATATCAATTATGTATTATTAAATGAAATGTATCAAGATGACTATTAACCTAATTTTTTAGTAGATAAAATAAGAAATGAACTTCAAAAAGTTATTGATTTACTAGAAACTGGCGAAAAAGATATAAATATTATTCAAGAAAAAATGGATGAAATTATTTGTTCAATTAATAATCTGCAAGATGAATTTGATGAAAATGACAGTGAAATTGAAACAGTAGCTCGAGATTGTATAGGTGAAACAGTTGGTTATATATTAAATTACTTTGATATTCCAATTGATGTTGAGGAAGCAATTAGAGAAAGAGATTGGTAAAATATAGGAGAAATTGAAAGGTGTTTCAATACCAGGAATGACTTTAAAAATTTCTTATGAACCAGAAGAGTATTATACATTCAGTATTGAATTGTTGAAGTGAGGTATTATTATGGATAAATATCAAGAAATGTATATAGAGCGGAAAAAACAATTTGAACAATCTGATACAAGTCCAGAGAGTGTAATTAATCTTTACAACCTAAAAGAAAAATTAGAGCAAATTGAAGAGATTAAAGCTAAAGAAGCCTTAGTTAATGTATATGATTTATTGAATTATAAAAAATCTGCGTATGAATTATTGTCAAAAATTGGTAATTTATCAGATATAAAAATCCAAAAGCGTTTATTAAAAATGAAATCTTATGCAGAAAATTGGAAGGATTATTTTGCTATACCTAAGCCAAAAACAGAAGAAGATATGATAAAGGAAAGAAAAAAGCTTGATAAATTAGGTATACCAATATTTAAATATCATCCCAATCCATTGGCAACAGGAGCTTTTGATGAATCTGAAAAAGGTGTAATTTGCGATTGTTGTGGAAAAACTACACACATATATTATGAAGTGCCATTCTATTCTGTTGAAGATATTGATTATCTTTGTCCTGATTGTATTGCAAATGGAGAAGTTGCAAAGAAATTTGATGGAACTTTTCAAGATGATTATTGTGTGGATGATGGTGTAGAGGATATGAGAAAACTTGATGAACTTATTCATCGTACTCCAGGATATTGCGGATGGCAGCAAGAATATTGGCGTGCTCATTGTGGTGATTTTTGTGCATATCTTGGTCGTGTAGGGGCACTAGAGCTTAAAGCTTTAGGAATAATGGACGAGGTTTTAGATGATTCTTTGTGGAATGAGGAGCAAAAGGAATTGATTAGAACTTCGGTAAATGGTGGAAGTTTTCAATGCTATTTATTCCAATGCCTTAACTGTGGAAAATATATGCTTTGGACAGATGTAGATTAAGGAGAGTGTAGATTATGCCTAGTAAAGAATGGTTAAGTAAGTACGAAAGTAAAAAAGAATCACTTAGATGCAAAATAAATTTAGACACATATTTTACAGAAAAAAAGATAGGAAAAATAAATCTTGATGTTTTGAATCTTGGTAAAGTTTCTTTTCCAACAGGAAAAATAATAGCTTGTGACCCATTAATTGAACTTGAGGATGCACCAACTTATATTCAAAATATTCCTCCTGGAAATTATGATGTAGATATTTCTGTCGCATTAAGTGAGAAATTTGGAGATAGATATTCATGTGTAAAGGTTTTGATTAATGATAATAAACCAGCTTATTATGATTTAGGTGTGATTGGAAATGAGGACTTAGACGAGGAACTAGAGGATGATGAGTACTTTGGATTTTGTGTAGATGCGGGAATGGGATGTATTCTCGATGAAAGTACTCAAGTAGCATTTAAAGAATATTGGGAGCAGAGATGCGAGAAAGAGGAAGGAATTGATCCATATAACGACTTATTCTGTGATTTGTTAGAAGAGAGTTATGATAAATATCCAAAATACCAGCGTGAAGGTGGCGATTGGTTGAATTGGAAAGTTCCTGAAACAGAGCTGAATATTCCTATATTTGCTTCTGGTTGGGGCGATGGTGTGTACCCGGTTTATTTTGGATATGATGATAATGACGAGATTTGTGGTGTTTATATATTCTTCATTGATGTTACTGATGATACTTTTGATTAGGAATTAGATAATGAATGGAGTAGTTATTTTAATTTTATTGTGTTTAGTTGTTATGTTTATTAAATTATTTGTAGATAGAAATTGGATAGGTTTAATTCTATTTTTATTTACAGTAATTTTGATTTTTGGAATAAGTTAATATAAGAATGGCTGCGAGTAAAAATTTTACAAGCAGCTTTTTTTATTAATTTATATTATTTAAATATTTCTTGCTTTTTCAAGTAAAATAATATAAATTATAAATATACAAAATACAACTAGGGAATGAATGTCTCCCTTGGGAAACCTAAACCGCTTATCAAGCTGATGACTTCTGCAACCACGCAGAAACCATCAGCTTTTTTGTGTTTAAAAACAAAAAGGAGGAATTTAATGTTAGTATCACTTGCTTTAATTTTTTTAGTGGGAATGAGCTTGGCATCTATATGCGAAAAAATAAAAATTCCCAGAATTATAGGAATGCTTGTAACTGGGATAATCTTAGGGCCTTATGTACTGGATTTTTTAGATAGCTCAATTCTAAACATATCATCGGAGCTTAGAAAAATGGCTCTTATCATCATCTTAATCAAAGCTGGGTTATCACTAGACCTAAAGGATTTAAAAAAGGTTGGTAGACCTGCACTTTTAATGTCGTTTCTTCCAGCTACATTTGAAATAATTGGATATGTAATATTTGCACCGATTTTATTTGGTGTCAGCAGAGTAGAGGCAGCACTAATTGGAGCAGTACTTAGTGCAGTATCTCCAGCAGTTGTAGTTCCTAGAATGGTTGATTTGATGGACAATAATCTCGGTACAAAGAAGGGAATACCTCAGATGATTTTAGCTGGGGCATCTTTTGACGATGTATTTGTAATTGTGCTTTTCAGTACATTCTTAGCTATGAATCAAGGAGAAGGGGTTAATTTAGCTAGTTTTGCAGATATACCAATTTCGATAGTATCTGGAATTTTAATTGGAGCTATTGTTGGATTAATTCTTTATAGATTTTTTGAGTACAGATACAACAAAGAACATCTAATCAGAAACAGCACAAAAGTCATAATTATATTAGCTGTATCGTTCTTACTTGTTGCACTTGAAGATTATTTAAAAGGAAGAGTTGCAGTATCGGGATTACTTGCTGTAACAAGTATGGCTTTAGTACTTGCGATGAAGAGTACAAATATTGTAAAGGTTAGACTTCAGGAGAAATTTGGTAAAATTTGGATAGCTGCAGAGGTTGTTTTATTCGTACTTGTTGGAGCTGCTGTCGATATAAGATACACAATGGGTGCGGGATTTACAGCGGTTGTTATGATATTTATCGCACTTGCAATTCGTTCAATAGGCGTATTTGTTTGTATGATTGGAACAGAATTAAACCCTAAAGAAAGATTATTCTGCGTGTTCTCATATCTTCCAAAAGCAACTGTTCAAGCTGCTATAGGATCAGTACCACTTGCTTCAGGACTAAATTGTGGAAAACTTGTTCTATCAATCGCAGTACTTGCGATAATAATAACTGCACCACTTGGAGCATTTTTAATAGATTTCTCAAAAGAAAAATTATTATAGCAATTAAAATAAATTTGCTATATAAACGTGCAATATTCTGAAAATTATGATAGACTATATTCATAACAAAGTTAAGAAAAGCTTGATTAACTCAAATTCTTGTTAAATTTTTTTAACCCTCTTTTAACAATTGCTTACTATAATGATTTTTTTATAAGTGTTAGTATTATAATTATGTGATAATTTTACTAATGTTTATAGCAATCAGATAGATATGATATCTATAAAATAAAGATGTTGGGAGAGAGAAAAATGACTAAAAAATACTATGATAACAGAGAAATATCATGGCTAAAATTCAACAAAAGAGTGCTTGAAGAGGCGATGGATCCGTCAGTTCCTTTAATGGAAAGGCTGACATTTGTATCTATATTCCAGAGCAATTTAGATGAATTTTTCATGGTAAGAGTTGGATCATTATACGACCAGATGATAGTAGATCCAGATTCTAGGGATAGTAAAACAAATATGACTCCTGAAGAGGAGATTAAAGAAATTGTAAAATATACAAAAAAATTAAATGAGTTAAAAGACGATGCTTACAATAATTTAATGAGAGAAGTTAAGGAGTTTGGAATCGAGCTAGTAGACTTTCATTCAAGGGTAAAGTGCAATGCAGCGGGGGACTGTGTTGAAGATTTAGAAAATGAATACAGCATGGCATTAACTCCTGATGATGAGGAAGCACTAGAAAATTTATTTGATTCAGAAATAAGACCTCTTATCTCTCCTCAAATAATAGGAAAAAGACAGCCTTTCCCATTCTTAAAGGAAAAAGAAATATACGCAATAGTTTCTTTAGAAGGTAAGAATGGAACAGAAAAACTTGGTATAGTACCTTGTTCAGGGGATGTTTTTGAAAGATTAATACAAATTCCATCTGATGAAAGAAAATATATTTTAGCAGAAGAGCTAATTCTTTACTTTGTAACAAAAATATTTAAAAAATATAAGGTTAAGAGCAAATCTCTGATAAGAATAACTAGAAACGCCGATATTGATGAGGAAACAGTATACGACGAAGATTTAGATTACAGAGATACAATGAAAAAGCTAATTAAGAAAAGAAAAAAACTTGCGCCAGTTAGAATGGAAATGTCAAGAGAGCTTAATGGTTCAGCGTTAAAAACTCTTAGAAAATACGTAGGATTAGATGAAAAAAGTATATTCTATTCTAAATCACCGCTTGAATTTTCTTTTGTTAGAAAGATACAGGACAAGCTTAGAAATCATTCAGAGTTATTCTATGAAAAGAGAGTTCCTCAGAAATCGCCTGATATTTCATCAAAACGTTCTATAATAGAACAGATTGAAGAAAAGGACAAACTTTTATACTATCCGTACAACAGCATGAAGCCATTCTTAGATATGCTATATGAAGCATCTGAAGATCCAACTGTTGTTTCTATAAAGATGACACTTTACAGACTATCAAGTGACAGTAAGATAGTTGATGCGCTTTCAAATGCGGTTGAAAATGGAAAAGAAGTTGTCGTATTGGTTGAGTTAAGAGCAAGATTTGATGAGGAAAACAATATAAACTGGTCTAGAAGACTTGAAAAGGCTGGATGTAGAGTAATTTATGGACTACCTGGATTAAAAGTTCATTCTAAATTATGTCTAATAACAAGAAAGACTGATGAAGGAATAAAATACATAACTCAGATAGGTACAGGAAATTACAACGAAAAAACAGCAAAATTATACACAGACTACTGCTTAATGACTGCTGATAAGAGAATCGCACACGAAGCAGGTAGAGTTTTTGATAGATTATCTCTTGGAGAAGTTGTAGAAAAATCAGACCTATTGCTAGTATCTCCACTTTGTTTAAGACAGCCTATTATGGATATGATAGACAATGAAATTGTTAAAGCAGAACATGGAGCACCAGCCTATATAGGTATAAAGATAAATTCTCTAACTGATAAGGGAATTATGAATAAACTTATAGAAGCTTCTAGGGCAGGGGTTAAAGTTCAACTTATTGTAAGAGGTATATGCTGCTTAATACCAGGAGTAGAGGGTGTTACAGAAAATATAGAAGTTATAAGTATAGTTGGACGTTATCTTGAACATACTCGTGTGTATATATTCGGTGAAGGTTGCGATAGTAAGGTTTATATAGGATCTGCTGACTTAATGTCAAGAAATACCATGAGAAGGGTAGAGGTAGCAGCACCTATTTTAGATCCAGATATTAAGAAGAGAATTCTTGAAGACTTTGCAATAATGTACACAGATAATGTTAAAGCGAGAAAACTTCTTAAAGACGGTACATACAAACACGTTAAACAGGAAGGTGCACCTTTAAATTCACAGGAGTATTTCTTTGAAAGAGCTTATAAGGAATTAGAGATGCGAGATAAATAATTAGACTCTACTCAAAACGAAGAAAGATTGGAGTAATGTCGATGAGATATGGAATAATAGATGTAGGATCAAATACGATTAGATTAATAATTTTTGAATTAAAGGGAACAGAGATAAAGATTATACTAAAAGAAAAGGAACTTTCTGTAATACTAAGCTTTATACAGAATGGTAATCTTATGGAAGAAGGTCTTGAAAGACTTTTAAAAGTATTAAATAGATTTGCTAAAATCTGTGAATTACTTGGATGTGCAGAAGTATTCTGTTTTGCAACTGCTTCACTTAGAAAAGTAGATAATAGTGTTTATGTTGTTTCTGAGATGAAAAAGATTGTAGAGAATACAGAAATAATAACTGGAGAACAGGAAGCATATTACGACTATATCGGTCTTAGCCAGGTTGTAAAAGACAGAAGCGGTATGGGACTTGATTTAGGCGGAGGAAGTGTGCAGATATTCAAGTTTAAAGACAGACAGGTTATAGATTCAGTTTCTTTACCTCTTGGTGGTCTTGAGATGAGAAATAAATTTGTTTCTATGGTATATCCTACACTTGATGAGATAAAAGAAATCGAGGATTGTGTAAAAGCTAGTGTTAAAAGTTCTAAGATTTTTAAAGGAAATAACCATAGGGTTATGTATTTAATGGGTGGTACTGCAAGAGCTGCAGCAAAGATTCATAGATATATTTATGTGACTAAGAAGAAGTCAAATAAGTATTATATTCCTATTAAAGAGCTTAATCAGCTTACAGAGAGATTTTCGGATCCGAGAAAGAGCGATGTAGATATTCTTGAGAGAATACTTCCAGATCGTATGAATAATATTATACCAAGTTTGGTTGTTCTTAATACTATTTGCACAATGTCTGGTGTTGATGAAGTAGTTGTAGTAAAAAATGGTGTAAGAGATGGATACATACACGATAAAATATTACCAATGTAAAAATTAATTCGCAAAAGCCTTTAGCGCAGATTTTGTGTATTTCGCACTATTAATCGCTCTCCAGGCTTCAGCGCCCCATCCATTTATGTAACACATTTCAATGTTATGGGGCGCTTGCAGAATTGTCGATGCGATTTAATATGTGCTCACACACAAAATTACTGCTACTAAAGCCAATCTTGTGAATAGCATAAAGCGAAAGTTTAGAGGTTGTTACAAAAATTTGTAACAACCTCTTTTTAAGTTAGTAATTTTATAAAAGATTAATTTAAAAAGGTTTGGTTGCAAATTTTGTGAATAGCCACTTTTTTTATATAGGTAATAATTTTATCGGTGCATGTAGAGAGAGTTGTTTTGAAGTTTGTAAATATAGATTTGTAAGGAATATTTGGAGTGTGTTTTTTTAGATTATAATATTATTTTCATAAGTTTGAATTTTCCAAAATTTTATGTTATTATTAAAGAGTGAATTATTTTTTTTACAAGAGGTTTTATATTTGATTTTAAGGGGGCTTTTTAGATGAAGGTAGTAGAGAGAATAGCAAGACTTCGTGCTCTTATGGAGCAGAATGGGATAGATGCTTATATAGTTCCGACAGCAGATTTCCATCAGAGTGAGAATGCAGGAGAATATTTCAAATGTAGAGAATATATATCAGGATTTGATGGTTCTTATGGGACAGTTATGATAGCAAAGGATGAGGCTGGTCTTTGGACTGATGGTAGATATTGGACTCAGGCTGAGAAACAGTTAGAGGGAAGCGGAATTTCTTTATTCCATATGTTTGAAGACGGTGTTCCAACTATGGAAGAATATCTTGCACAGATAGTTCCAGAAAATGGTAAGGTAGCATTTGATGGACGTGTTGTTTCTATGGAAGAAGGACAGGATTTAGAGAAAGCTCTTGCTCCTAAGAATATATCAATAGAGTATTCATGCGATTTAGTAGGTGATGTTTGGGAAGATAGACCAGAGATATCTAAGGAGCCTGTTTTCGTGCTTGATGAAAAATACACAGGTGAAAGTGTTGCTTCTAAGCTTGAGAGAGTTAGAAATGTTATGAAAGAAAATGGAGCAACTGCGCATATAATAGCATCTTTAGATGATGTTTGTTGGTTAATTAATATGAGAGGAAATGATGTTGTTTATTATCCACTTATATTCTCATACGCTTTAGTGAAACTTGATGGCATGGATTTATTTATAGATGAAAGTAAATTAAACGACGAAGCAAAAGCACTTCTTGCTGAAAATAATATAACAGTTCGTCCATACAATGATATTTATGAAGAGGTTAAGAACCTTAAAGCTGGTGAAAGTGTTATGGTTGACCCAATGAAGTTAAATTATGCACTTTACAACAACATACCAGAAGGTGTTGAAAAGATAGAACATCAGAACCCAACTATACTTATGAAAGCTATGAAAAATGATGTTGAGCTTAAAAATATAAGAAATGCTCATATAAAAGATGGTATAGCTGTTACAAAATTCATGCATTGGATGAAAACTAATGTAGGTAAGATAAAAATAACTGAAATGAGTGCAGCTAGAAAGCTTGAAGAGTTCAGAAAAGAACAGAAAGGATATATAAGAGATAGTTTTGAACCAATTTGTGCGTATAAAGATCATGCAGCTATGATGCACTATGCACCAACTGACGAGTCAGATGTTGAAGTACTTCCAGAACATTTATTCTTAAATGATACTGGTGGAGGATATATTGAAGGATCTACAGATATAACAAGAACATTTGTAATGGGGCCAGTTGCCGATGAATTAAAAACTCATTTCACAGCAGTTGTTAGAGGTATGATGAATTTATCAAGAGCAAAATTCTTATACGGATGCTTTGGATATAATTTAGACGCAATAGCAAGAGGACCAATTTGGGACTTAGATATAGATTTCAAATGTGGTACAGGACATGGTGTAGGATACCTTCTTAACATACATGAGCCACCAACAGGATTTAGATGGCAGATAGTTAAGTCTAAAAACGAACACCATAAAATAGAAGAAGGTATGGTTTTAACTAATGAACCAGGTATATACGTTGAAGGCTCTCATGGTATAAGAATAGAAAATGAAATGATAGTTACTAAGGGAGAAAAGAATGAGTTTGGACAGTTTATGCACTTCGAAACTATAACATTTGCTCCAATAGATTTAGACGGTATAAATCCAGATGAGATGACTAAGTTTGAAAAAGAGTGGTTAAACAACTACCATGCTCAGGTATTCGAAAAAATAGGACCACATCTAACTGAAGAAGAGAGAGAATGGTTAAAAGAATACACTAGAGCTATATAATTGAATAAATTACTATAGATAGAAATAGGCTGTTGCAATTTTGCAATGGCCTTTTTTATGAGCACGCAATCACGATTATTTGCTCTCCAGGCTTCAGCGCCTCGTCCATTTATGTAACACATTTCAATGTTACGAGGCGCTGAGGACTGGAGCAAAATTTAACTAGTCTTTTTCTTTGTGTTATTTTGTATTATTCAGTTATTTCTTCTGCTTTATCTAGTTCCCAGTTCCAAGGTTTTTTCTTTATTAGACCGTCTGCATAAGGGATAAACATAGATATCAGTGTAAATACTGCTAGAAGCTGCTGATACCATAGGAATGGGAATAGTGCAAGTGGGCTAACTGCACCTGCTGTTAAGCTTCCTGCAAGTAATATCTGTGCTCCATAAGGGATAAATCCCTGGAATATACAAGTCCATATATCTAGTAATGAAGCAGATTTTCTTGGATCTACTTTATATTTTCTACTAAGTTCTTTAGCTATTGGCCCAGTTATTATTATCGCAACTGTGTTGTTTGCAACTGCCATATCAGCTGCTGCAGCTATTGCAGATATACCAATCTGAGCTGATTTTTCACTTTTAACAACAGACTGAATTTTTTCTAATATCCACTGAAGTCCACCGTGCTGAGTAACCATGTGGGCAAGACCACCAGTAAACATTGAAAGCAAGAATATTTCGTTCATTCCTGTAAATCCAGCGTATATATTCTGTGCAAATGTAAGTGGAGTTAAATCTCCGTAAGCCATACCAACTATACCTGCTACAACTGTTCCAACACCTAGAGTAAGGAATACGTTGAATCCTGATACAGCAAGTCCTAAAACTAGTATATAAGGTATAACTTTGACTATGTTGTAATCTAGCTTCTGTATAGGAACTATAGTTTCTGGTTTACCAAATATTATTAAAAGTACAAATGTAAGAACTGCTGCTGGTAAAGCTATGTAGAAGTTTACCTTGAATTTGTCTTTTAATTCGCAGTTCTGAGTTCTAGTTGCGGCAATTGTTGTATCTGATATTACAGATAGGTTGTCGCCAAACATTGCACCACCTATGATTGCAGCAACTATAAGAGTCATATTTAATCCAGCTTTTTCTGCTGTTGCAATTGCTATTGGAGCAACTGTACTTATTGTTCCCATAGAAGTTCCTGTTGCTACAGATATAAAAGCCGCGATGACGAACAGGCCAGCAGTTATATACTGAGCTGGGATAAATGATAATCCAAGGTTGACAGTAGAATCAACACCTCCCATTGATTTTGCAACTGTTGCAAATGCACCTGCGAATAAATATATAAAACACATTATAAGGATGTTCTCGTTTCCGCATCCTTTTGCAAACTGAGAGAATTTTTCTTCTATACTTCCTTTAAATATAATGAATGCTACAACAACACCGACAATTATTGCAACTGGTGCTGGTAGCTGGTAAAATGCCATCTCTGTTCCTGATGTTTCTAATATGATACCTACGCCAAGATATAAGAATATAAATACAGCGAAAGGAATAAGGGCTTTACCACTGGGTTTGATTTTTTCGTTTTGATCCATTTTTACCTCCTTTATTTTTTATAAGAAAATATATGTGCATATTTTGAATTTTGTTTCAAAATGATTTTCCTAAAATAAAACTACATATATTATTTTAATTATACACTAGTATTATAAATGTTTTCAATATAAATCTTAAGTTAATAAAGATATGAGAAAAAAATATCTATAAAAGATAAAAAAGTTAAGCGAAAATTTTATAGTGATAAATAAATTTTTGCTAAAAAAAATTAACGATAATTATGTTTGGATAATAGTTGTTTTTGAAATTGCTGAGGAAACACAATGGAAGGAATAGAGTACTATTAGGTACTCTATTTTTTATGCAAAAAACGAAAAAAATTATCGTTTCGCCAAGATTTATTGACTGAATATTCATCGAATGATAACATAAATTATATAATAATGATTATCAAACAGAAAGTTAATGAGAAAAATAAAAATATAAAAATTTTAGGAGGAAAAAGTTATGAGTATTTTAGTTGTAGGCGGACACGAGAGAATGGAGAAAGATTATCTTGAAATGGGGAAAAAATTAGGATTTAAGACAAAGGTCTGTACAAAAAAGGCAAATAAGTTGGCAAGTTCAATAGGTAATCCTGATGCTGTTGTAATATTGACTTCTACGGTTTCACACAAGATATGCAATATAGTTGAGATGAAAGCAAAGAAACAAAGTATACCTATATTTAGAAAAAAGAGCAGCAGCAAGAGTGCGTTTACAGAATGTCTTGAAGAAATCAATAGAGAACTTAAATGCTAATAGAAGAGTGTTTACAAGTAATCAACTCTTTGCTATAAAAATATATAGTAATTTTTATAGTCTTTTTAAAAAATAAAATCTATTTAGTATATAAACTAATAATTTTTAGTGCTTTCATAGGTTTTCCCTATAATTATATAAATAAGTATTGGTAATTACAATAGTAATTGATATTTTTTATCTTGATATAAAAATTTTTTATATGTAAGATTATATATGGGTAAAAAATTTTCTTATGAGGAGGAAAATCATGAAAAGAAAAATTGCAAGCATCCTTTTATGTGGAGCAATGTTCGCTACAATGCTAACAGGATGTGGAAAAAGCGATGAAGGCGCATCAGATAGTGCAGCAAAAGATACTTTCACATATGCTGTATCTGATGACTGTGGAAACACATTAAATTATTTTACAGCTGATGACAGAACATCAATGACATTAGCTAAAACAGTGAATGAACCATTATTCACAATAGCTGCAGATGGTAATTACAATTACTATGTAGCAGAAAGCTTTGAACCATCAGAAGATGGACTTACTTATACTTGTAAACTAAAAGCTGATACAAAATGGTCAGACGGAAAACCTTTAACAGCTGACGACGTTGTTTATACTTTTGAAACATACATGGCTCAGGATGAATCTGGTATGTTAAAAGTAAATGATAAAAATGTAGAAGTTAAAAAAGTAGATGATACAACTGTAGAATTCAAATTACCTTCAGTTGCAGCAAGTATGCCAGAAAATATATCAAATGTAAGTCTTTTACCAAAACATGTATTTGAAGGAAAAGATTCATTAGATATGGACTTAAACAAAGGTGAAGGCGCAGTAGTTGGATGTGGTCCATATATATTCGAAGAATATAAATCAGGTGAATATATAAAATGTAAAGCAAATCCTAACTATGTAAATGGTGAAGCTAAAATACCTAATGTTATATTCCAGATAATAACTAACCCAGAAACAGCTAAAGCAGCACTTCAGAATGGTGAAATAGATGGATGGGTTATGCTCCCAAATGAATTAGACGGAATGGATGATTTCAAAGTTAGTACATACAGTGAAGGTAGAGTAGCTTATGTTAGATTAAACAGAGTAGCTGACAGTATGCAGGATAAGAACTTCAGACAGGGTATATTATATGCTTTAAATAGAGATGAAATATTAAAAGCTTCTTATACTTCTTTAGATTATGCACAGCCAAGTGTATCATTCTTACCTCCAAACAACGGATTCTATTCAGAAGATGTTGAACAGTATACTCAGGATGTAGAAAAAGCTAAAGAATTAGTTAAAAATGGACCTAAAGCATTAAAAATATGCTACATAGGAGATGATTCAGCTCAGACTGCACAGGCTCAGGTTATACAGGCTGAACTTAAAGAAATAGGAATAGAAGTTGAACTTTGTGGTTTAGACCAGGCAGGATATATGGAAACTGCTTACAACAACGAAGATAAAACTTATGATATGTACTTAGGTGGATACATAATGACTATAGATCCAGATGGATTCAATGGTATGTTCGGAACTGGACAGATGATAAACTATGCAAACGAAGAACTTGATCAGTTATTCGCTGATGGTAGAGCAGAAACTGACCCAGCTAAGAGAAAAGAAATATACAATAAAGCTCAGAAGTTAGTAGCTGATGAAGCCTTATTCTATCCATTTGGAACTAACTTAAGAATATTAGTTACAAATCCATCATTAGAAGGAATAGAAGATGCAGGTCTAGCACCAATATTTACTTTTGAAGATATGTCAAAACTTTATTTTAAATAATTGAGTAAAATGGGGAGGCTGAAAAGCAATGTCATTAAGTTAGTAGAAAAACATAAAGACCTCAATATTAGAAATAATATGGGGTCTTTTTATTTTATAAAAATGTTGACAAGAATTAAAAAATGTGTGGTCGCTTT
>NZ_JBLOUI010000033.1:0-26254 GCF_047807365.1 Peptacetobacter sp. AB800
GTAAGGTTTCAATTTTCTCGACTCCTTTCCGTAGGGGGAATGTGTTTTTGGGTGAAATCATTGTAAACCCTACCGGGGTCGAGATTCAATACTAAATAAGTTAACAGAGCGGAAAACTAACTTAGGAGTGATTTATATGAAATTCAATGAAAAACTAATCGAACTAAGAAAAACAAAAGGACTTTCACAAGAAGAGCTTGGAAACGAACTAGGAGTATCTAGACAAACTGTATCAAAATGGGAACTTGGACAAAGCTATCCCGACTTTCAAAAGCTTGTCCTACTAAGTGACTTCTTTAATATATCTCTTGATAAATTAATAAAAGATATAGATTTAGATGATGTCAGAGAAAATAATTCAAACAACGAAAAGGTATCTAAAATGTATGAAGACTTCCAAACTGCAAAAACTGTTCTTAATTATCTTTTAAACTTTTTTGCTTTTATCGGAGTAGTTGGTATATTAGCTTTAATTGTACTTATATTAATATAAGTATATACAACTATTAATATATGTCCGTACACCACAAACAAAAATTTAATATTAGCTAAAATTTACAATAAAAAATAAGGGCTTAACTGAATGCTATGAAAACTCTCTAGTCTTAAGGAGGTCAGTTAGCCCTTATTTTTAGTGAAAACTATGTTAAAATTTTATCTTTTAAATATATAGTTATTTTCTATTTTGATTCTTTTCTAGCTTTTAATTCTTTGAAGTTATGCCATAACATGAATAATATTAATACCGCACCAACATATCCATTTAAAACATAAATCACATTTACTAAAACACGGAAAGGAAGGAATAATCCTACTAGAAGTCCTACTACACCTAAAACAACTGTTAATATTTTAAATCTAGGTGTACCTTCTTCAGCAAATCTTGATACTGGGTTATATAATAGAGGTACTGCTGTTGTGTAAATACCAGCAAATACAACTATTGCAAATATCGCTGAGAAAGGCTTCCATATTCTAGTTGCTAATATTAAGTTAGGTATATCTGCATTCCATACAAATGTTTTTCCATCGCCTAGCCCTGTATTTATATTTGCTATCTGTGCAAATGAAATAAGTACTATAGCTATACAAACTGCTAATGTTCCGCCTATTATACCATAGTTAAGATCTTTTTTATTATTTTTAGCTCCAAGTGCTGATGTAAAACTAGCAAACCATAATAATACAAATCCTGCATAAGAAAGACCTGATATTAACCAGTTTGCACCAGCATTTTTAATTGGTTCATCTGTCATACCTGCAAATGATTGTGTTCTTATAACTTCTAATCCTTCAGAAATATTTCCTCCATCTCTTACACAAGTTATAAGTCCAATTGCAATACAAAGAATAACTATTATTGGTCCTACTATACCTATAGCATCAACTAATGAATTTAACCCGCCTACAACTGTTATGATTGCAAGAATTGTAAGAATTACAGCACCTATCCAAGGAGCTATTCCATACTCTTGACTTAATGTTGATGCTGCTCCACCAACCATAACAAAGAAAGACATGTAGCAGAATAATGTTGAATAATAATCACAGAATGTACCTACATATTTTCCACAAAAATATTTATATACATCATTACCTTTTTCAAACTTTTGTTCTGCTCCAGCTTTTGCAAAATTAAAATTATAGTATAAGAAAGCTATTGCAAATACTAGAACTACAAGTATAGATTTCATACCATACGCTGTGTAGTATTGGATTATTTCTTGTCCAGTTGCAAATCCAGATCCTATAGTAAAAGCAATAACTGCTCCTGCAAGTATTAAAACTCGTTTCCAGTTTACTTTTTCGTTGCCCATATAAAACACTTCCATTCTATAATAAATTTATGTTCCGGCTTATTTTTTCGGCCCCCCACAAATTTACTTGTAAGGAGCCGAATTTTGAATCTTATTTAGCTTTCTATTATTTTAATTACTTTTATTGCACAAGCTTTTATTCAGTTTTATATTATATATTTACTTATATTGTATATTTAAAAATCATCTGTTTCAAATACAGTCTGTCCATCAACTGGAGTCTGAAGAACTTTAAGAGCTCTCTTAACCATATTCATTCTTATTTTCTTAGAATCAACTTCGCCCTGAGTTGGATCTCCTAGAGGATATGGTATACCAACACCTGGTATTATTCTATTTGCACCTATTGTTAATGAAATAGGAACAACTGTAGCCATATGTACTACTGGGATTCCGTATTTTTCTATACCTTTAACCATTGTTGCACCGCAACGAGTACAAGTACCTCAAGTAGAAACTAGTATAACAGCATCTACACCATCAGCTATAAGTTTTTTACCTATTTCATCACCGAATTTAGCAGCACTTCCTGTTGCTGTACCAGTACCTGTAGTTGTAAAGAATGAATCGTATAATTTTCCGAATGCACCTTCTTTTTCTAATTCTCTTAAAACATCAAGAGGAACAACTAGGTTAGGATTTTCCATGACGAACTGTCTGTCATATCCACCATGTATAGTAGTGAAATCATCTTTGCTCATAGTTTCCATTCCAGCTATGCTATATTCACCGTATTTAGTTGCATTTGAAGATTCTATGTGGTCTGGGTTTCCTGTTGGAACTACACCACCAGATGTAACTATTGCTATTGTAGCATTTTTTATATCTTTAACTGGTTCAGCAGGATCTACTCTGTCAAATACTGGCATTTCATATTCTGTCACATATTCTTCGCCTTTTATTTTTTTAAGTAGCATATCTATTGCTCTGTCAGATCCTCTCTTTTCAGCGAAGTAGTTAACTCTTATACCTCTTTCAATATATCCTTCTTCTTTAGGTCCTAAAACTTCTTCACCTTCAACTAATTTTTTAACTAAATTAGCTATCTTAGGAAGAACTTTTCTCATACCTGCTGCTGAGTTTGGAGTTTCAACTATTAGTAAATCTTTTCTAAACATATCTACACCAGGGTTTTCTACATACATTCCTGTAACTGTAGGTATATTTAATTCTTCTTCTATTGCTTTACAAGCTGTACCACATGCAACACCGTATCTACCTGCATTGAATGCTGGTCCAGCTACTACTGCATCTGCTCCACATTCTTTAACCATTCCTAAAACAGTTTCAGTAGCTGCATCAAGATTTTCACCGAAATAGTTATCACCACATATTATAGTACCAACTATTTCATAATCTTCTCCAAGTAACTCATTTAATTTAAGCCCAGGTCCCATTGCTCCTTCTCTAAGCTCTGGCTTATAATCTGCCATATCTTCTCCACCTACATTGGCAAAGAACTGATTTATATAATGAACTATTTTATATTTTGCCATCTTGATATATCCCCTTTCCGGTAAATTTAATATCTCAACATTTCTCGATTACTATTAAAAAATAATCTTCTTTAAAATAAGTTTTATTTCGTTTATTTTTAATATCCTTTTGCCGCAAGTTTGTTGAATCCGTTGGCTATTGTAGATGCTATTATTATCTGAAGTTCTGCATCAAAGCTTCCGTCTTCATTCATACATCCAGACCATCCACCTATCTGATTTTCTATGTAATCAGTCATTCCTATTATTCTATCCATTGGAGGGAAGTGAAGCACTGCATTACCCTGTCCGCAAGATACCATTGCATCTGCTTCTTTACAAGTATCTGCTAATGACTGAGATTTTCCATCTTTTCCTGGGAATTCATCTGTTATTATTGCTACTTTTATACCTTTGTTTGCTACTTTTCTGCAGTTCATCATTAAGTCTGTATCTGGGTTACCGTAACCTTCTTCAGTTATTAGTAATCCATCAAGTCCCATCCAATCTGCTAATTTAGCAACCATATCTGAATGTCTTTCTTTATCTGCTAAGAATACATTTTCATTTGTTAATATAACACCCATGAAGTTTAATTCTTTTCCATGGCGTTTAAATAAATCTTCTATTACCGGATTGTGGAAATGATGATATGTTGTAACCTTATCACAAGGTGCAACACAGTTTCCAGATACTATAGCTCCATCCATTATTTCTTCTGGATACATAAATGTTGGAACTATCTGTTTAGCATCAACTCCATAGTAATATGTATCATGAAGTAATCCCTGTGACTGAAGCATATGCACATATCCTATCTTTGGTAGATCTGGATATTCTGCAGCCTGTTCAAATAAAGGTTTTGTTTCAAAAGTTTCTATACTATCTGGTTCTATATCTTTTCCTGCTTTTCCTATGTGTGCAGCTACTTTAAGCCCAGCTAATCTAGCTGCTCTTTCATATACGTGAGTTTCTAAACCTTCCTGTGGTTCAACTACTACACATATATTATTAGTTTTAGAGAATGGGCAGTAATCTGCAGCTGGTCCACTCATGTCTATTACACCTTCCTGGAAACCAACTATCTTACCTACTGTTACAACACAAGCACCATCAAGTGCATGAGTTCTACCATTTCCAACTGTTGGATTAACTTTTCCTATAACACCTGGGAAAATTTCTCCACCACCACTAACTTTAACTCTAGGTTCTATAACGTCTTTTACAGGAGTTATTCTTGTAGATTCTCCTGGTTTTGCTAGTTCGACTTTACATTCTTTTATCTTATCATCTTCTAAGACAAGGTCGATAATTTCCTGCTTATTAACGAAAAGTGTGTGATTTTTTACACAAACTTCTTCACCGAACTGAATGTCATCGATACGTATTTTGCCTAATTCTAGTTTCATGTAGCTACCTCCTTTAATTCCGTTACCGTGATAACATAAAGTTTTTAAAAATGATTGGTTTTTAAATTTTATTAAAAAACCAATCTTAGACAAATTTTATTTATTTTGTCTTTTTTTGGGTATAGATTTTTTCTATACTTAGATATTATCACATAGGAAAAGGTTTGTCTATATTTTATCGTTAAATTTTCAGAATTATTTTTATAAATAAAATTTTCACTTTTCCTTATATCTAAATTTTATTCTGTACCTGTTTTTTATATATTCTAAAAAAATTATTTATTAGAATATATAAATCCTTGCTTTTTTCATTTAAACAAACATATAAACTATTTTTTATATATTTTATTTTTATTAATTTTATAATTTGAACAAAAAAATATACTATTGTAATTTAATTTACAATAGTATATCTTTGTTTTTACTAAATTATTATATTTTTATTATTGTATTTTGGGCATTACATTATCTATCATAGATAAATCAATAGTTTTATAATCATTGGCTATTTTTTCTTCGTATTTTGGCGTTTCTTTTATTTCTTTAAATTTATTGAATGTTTCTATAGCCTTTTCTATCATCATAACATCATCTAAATTGCTATTATTATCCGCTGGATATACAATTATAGATCTATATGGAGTCTGATTTGGTTTTAAGCTACCAGCCTGTGGATGAGTTAAAAGTCTGTGTCTATCATAAACTAAGTCTCTAGCCTTTACAAGAACATCTTCATAGGAATCCAACAACTCTATTTTCATAAGATCCTTATATTTATCTGCAACTCTATCATTATTAGTTACTATTATACATTTTTCTTTTTCAAACATTGTTATTCCTCCAATCAGCTCTATACCCAATTTCATAATAACATAAAATATTTATTAAATAAAGTCTCCAGTATATTCAAATTTATCTGCATAAAAATTAGCTATATCTCTAACTTCTCTAACAAAATTTTTAACCCTATTCTCTATCTGACTTTCTTCAATCCCATTATTTAAAATATCCTTTAAATATCCCATATAAAGAGTACATACCATGTGGTTCATCTTTTTTGCATTTTCCAAGCTTATTTGCCCATCATTTACACACTGCATACACATTTCAAAGTCTCTATCATAAAAACCAGGAGTTTCAAGCATCTTCTTTAAATGATCCTTAAATCCACTTAAATTTTCTGGAAACATATTATAATACTCTACAACTGCTGTATCTAATTTCTTACTATTTTCATGTAAAAATATCATATCAAAAGCTTCTGGGTATTTAAATGCTGCTCTTGTATAACATTCCCAAACGCCTAGGTGCTGGTCCCAAACAGTTTTCCATTTTTTCTCAGACTTTTCTAAATCTTCTAGGTAACAATTTAAAAAGCCCATCTGTGCATAAAAAAGCAACTCATCTAAATTTTTAAAATATCTATATAAACAAGTAGAGCTACATCCCATTTCTCTAGCAATTCTTCTTATGGAAATAGCCTTTATACCTTCTTCTCTTATTATTTCATATGCCTTTTCTATATAATCTTTTCTATTTAAATCTTTAAAATAATTTTTATCAACATTATTTCTCATTTCTAAATCACTTCCTTTCTCACAATATTATCTTACCATATTAACTGCTTTATATGTTCACTCTTTTTTTATGCCATATATAATAATTATAGTTAAAATATATTTTAAATTTTATTGTTATAGAAACTTTCAATAATGGTGTTTACATGGTAAAATATATTTTGGAATAATTAAAAATGAGGGAAAAAGATGAAATATAAAACATTTAGTAGAAAAAATTTTTTTGAAACTACAATTCTCTTTGGATTAATAACAGTATTAGCTGCACAGTTTAATATGAATTTATTTTTAAATAATTTCAAAATATCAATAGGTATAATAACCTTCCCTGTGTTTTTGTTTTTAATTGAAGATTTCCCGATTTTATCGGTAAGTATCTTCTCTGCACTAGGAGTTTTTATAACTAGATTTGGAGCAATATGGCTTCAACAAGGCTTCCAAGAACAAGCCGCAATAAACTGTCTTCCAGAGTCGTTTTTCTACATCGCTTATGGATTTCTTATTTATATATATTCACGGAAAAAAAACGGAGTTTTAGAAAACGATTCCGACATAATTTGGTTTATAATAATGGACTATTTAGCAAATCTAGTAGAACTTATGCTTAGATTTAGCTTAGATACATTTGAAATTAAAACTCAACTTTGCATAATATTTGTTGCAATATCTAGATCTTTTATAATTTGGGCATTAATTACTTTCCTTAAAAAGTATCATCTTACTTTTATGAGAGAGGAACATGCAACTAGATATAAAAAACTTATGTTGCTTATATCAAAGTTAAATGGCGAAGTTATTTGGATGAAGAAGAATACAGCTTTAATTGAGGAAGCAATGAATTCTTCTTATAAATTATTTAATGATATGAAAAAACAGGGAGTAGATGAAGAAATTTCAAAGGCTGCCCTCAATGTTGCTAAAGATATACACGAAATAAAGAAGGAATATATCCTAATACTTAGAGGAATTTCCGAGGCTATGAATCTAAATCTTGAAAATAACGGTATGTATATATCTGATATAGTAAATCTTTTAGAAACATCAGCCTCTGATGAGGCTACTGAAAATAGTAAAACAGTTATTTTTAATAATAGTTTTGATAGAAATTTATATACAGATAAGGAATATTTCTTCATGTCTATATTTAGAAACTTATTTACTAACTCTATTGAGGCAGCTACAGATGATAATATTATAATAGATTTTAAAATAGAATTAAAATCTAAAAATGATGATTCTTCTTGTAAAGATTATTACTCTATTTTGATTAGAGATAACGGTCCTGGAATAGATTCAGAAGATATTTTAGAAATATTTGAGCCAGGATTCTCAACAAAGATAAATTTTGAAACTGGAGAAATAAACAGAGGTTTAGGTCTTAACTTGGTTAAAGATATAGTGGAAAACCAGTTTAATGGAAGTATTAATGTTGCTTCTGAACCTGGAAATACCTCTTTTGTAATAAACATTCCCAAAAATGAATTGAAGGTGATTTAAAAGAATGAAATTTTATTTAGTTGATGATGATAAAAATATAAGAAAAATATTAAAGTTAATTATAGAAGAAAGAAACATCGGTGAAGTTGTGGGATCTTATGGAAATCCTGAGGATGCAATAGAGGATTTAAGCGTAAGTAATGTGGATATAGTTGTCGTTGATTTATTAATGCCTAATATGGATGGTATTGCTTTTATAAAAAAAGCTGCTGAAATAAATCCTTCTCTTGTGTTTGTTATGTTATCTCAGGTTTCTTCAAAAGATATGATTTCTGAGGCGTATGAAAACGGTATAGAGTTCTACATTCAAAAACCTATAAATAGTATAGAAGTTGAGTCTGTTCTTAAAAAGGTCAAAGATTCATTAAATCTTAAAAGAACTGTAGCAACTGTTCAAAACCTATTTAACAATAATCTTGGAAACAATAATACTTCTGCTCCATCTGAAAAAGTATGGCTTCCAAAGCTAAAAACTGTTCTTCAGAAACTTGGTATAATAGGTGAAATAGGAAGCAAGGACATTATAACTTTGATTGAATACATAATAGAAAAAAATCGGAACATAGAAAATGTTACTTTAAATGAACTTTGTTCTAAGTTTACAGACAACCCTAAATCTATGGAACAAAGAATAAGACGTGCGGCAAATACTGGTATGATAAATTTAGCTAATCTTGGAATTGAAGACTATTCAAATGATATATTCCTTGAATTTGCGACAAACCTTTACAACTTCGAGCAGGTTAGAAAGGAAATGGACTATATAAGAGGAAAAAGTACTAAGCATGGAAATGTAAAAATTAGAAACTTCTTAAACTCTCTTGTACTTTATGTTCAGAATTAAGTTATCTAAAAAAATATATGGATTAATAGGTATGATTTATTTTTAGCAAAAGTCGTGCCTTTTTTCATTCCAATTTTTTTCAGATATTGTTAATAACTATATGTTTTTATAAATTTTTCAAGTTATTTTTCAAAATCAGCCTCTTTTTATTTGTAATTTTGTTTATTTATACAATTTGCAGATTTCATTTCGTTTAAATAATTGTTAAAAATATGAACAAGTTTTATATTGTTTTTTTCTTATTTTTTTTGTCCAATTTAACTTTGTTAATTTTGAAAATGTTTACCATAGAATTTTATTTCGATTTTTTCATTTAAAAATTATTTTTTAAAGGCCTATATAAATTTTTTAAGTTACAAAATAATTTTTTTGTATTAATTTTGAAAAAATTTTAATTTTTCCGTTAAATTTTTTTCATCTTTTCTGTAACTTTTTGAAACTTTTTAAAACTTATATATTATATTGATTTTAACGATAAGAAAACCCTTTCTTATAAATACAATCTATAATATTATGAGGTGAACGCTTATGATGACAATTTTATCTGGACTTGGTCTATTATTACTTGTACTTGCTGGGTTCTCATTCTTCAGCTTCAAGATGCCAAAAGGATCTGTGGCTATGGGTGGTATGGCAGATGCAGCAGTTGCTACTTTCCTAGTAGAAGCAATACACAAATACATCTCTGGTGATTTATTTGGTATAAGCTTCCTAGCAGAAGTTGGTAGTATTTCAGGAGGAATGGGCGGAGTTGCTTCAGCAATCGCTGTTCCTATAGCAATGGGTGCTAACCCAGTACTTTCAATTGTTGCCGGTGTTGCTTGCGGTGGCTGTGGTATACTTCCTGGATTTATAGCAGGTTATATAGTTGGATTTATAATACCAATAATAGAAAAGAAATTACCAGAAGGATTAAACTTAATATTCGGTACTTTACTAATAGCTCCTCTAGCTAGATTTATAGCAATAGGTGCTACTCCATTAGTAGATGCTACTCTAGTACAGATAGGTGGAACAATATCTGCAGCAGCAGAACAGTCACCACTTGTAATGGGATTCCTTCTAGGTGGAATAATGAAGATGATATGTACATCTCCTCTAAGTTCAATGGCTTTAACTGCTATGCTTGGACTTAAAGGTTTAGCAATGGGTATCGCAGCAATAGCTTGCTTCGGTGGATCATTCACTAACGGATTTATATTCCATGGATTAAAATTAGGTGATAAGAGTAACGTAATCGCAGTTATGCTTGAACCTCTTACTCAGGCACCACTTGTTACTTCAAACCCAATACCAATATTCTGCTCTAACTTCTTCGGTGGAGGTTTCGCAGGAATGGGTGCAGCAGCTTTAGGTATCATAAACAATGCTCCTGGTACAGCTTCTCCAATACCTGGATTATTAGCTCCATTCGCATTCAATGCTCCTATGAAAGTTGTAATGGCTCTTGTTATAGCAGCAATCGTTGGTTCTATAGCAGGATTTGTAGGTTCTAAAGTATTCAAAAACTACAAAGTTGTAACAAAAGCTGACCTTGAAAGAAGAGCAGGAGTTATAGCTTAATTAATAATCGCAAGTTTTTTTAACTTAAATTTACTTTATACACAACTCACAGAAAAGGGACTGATGCATATTTGCTCAGTCCCTTTTCATATAATCTTTTATAAATTTATTGTACTGTTGCTACTTTAAGTTCTTTTTTATGTTCCATGTTTGGACTTTTTAATACTAAGCTTATACTTGATAGTATTACCTGTATTGCTGGGTATGCCATCCATACACCAGATAATCCGAATAATTCTGTGAATATCCAAAGCATAGCAGGTGCTATAACTATTGGCTCTATGTATATTAATAAATTACTGAATTTCGTATGATTAGTTGCATAGAAGTATGCGCTTGTTACTCTAGTTATTCCAAAGAATATATAAGCAAATGCTGTTGTCTTTAATGCTAAAGCTGTTTCGTTCATTAGCTCAGGTGATATATTGAAGTATTTAGCTAACTGTACGCTGAATACCATTGTCATAACCATTAAAAATACTGAGAATATTGAGCATAAGAAGAACGCTTTATTGTACACATAGTGTAATTCTTTTTCTTTATTTGCCCCAAAGTAGTAGCTGAATAATGGCTGAACACCATCACCTATTCCCTGTATTAAAAGCTGTGCACATGCAAGTACGTAGCTTATTACTGAGTATATTGCAACTGCTCCATCTCCACCGTATTCAATACATTTCCAGTTTGTAAGTATTATTATTATTGAAGGAACTATTGTCTGTCCAAATGGAGATACTGCTATTTTCATTATTCTTTTTATTTTAGCTATATTTGGTAATATATAATCCATTTTAAAGTTTTTATGGTTTAATTTTACAACGTATATAACATTCATTGTAGCAACTACACCCTGTGCAGTTATTGTTGCTAAAGCTGCACCAAACATTCCTAAGTTCATTTTGTATATAAATACATAGTCAAGTACTATATTAGTAACAAGACCTGCTACCATGTTCTGAGTAGCTACAATTGGTTTACCCTGATTTCTAACTATTGGATTTAATCCGTTTCCTAAAACAGGAAGCATTCCACCTATTAATATAGTAGTTATATAGTCATCTGCTCCCTTATATATTGCACCTTCTGCTCCTAAGAAGTTAAGTATAATTCCTTTTGTACCTAAGAAGAAAACAGGAAGTATTGCTCCAAATATTAGAAGAAGTATTATTGTCTGCATGGCACTGTGCTCCATATCTCTTTCTTTTCCTTCTCCTCTGTATATAGAAACAAGAACAGATCCACCTATACCAACACCTGTAGCTGTTGCATTAAGTACAACCTGTATTGGATAAACTAGGTTTATCGCAGCAAGCCCCACGTTTCCTATACTGTTTCCTACAAATAGTCCATCGACTATTGAGTAAAATCCACTGAATAACATCGCTATCATTGATGGTATTACATAATGCATAAACTGTCTATTAATTCTTTTTTTATCTATTGTTAAGTCTTTATTCATAATTTAAACACCTTCCTTTCACCAAAGAAGAGTTTAGACTATGGTCTAAGACCAAGGTCAACAACTTTTCAAAATAAATTTATATTTTCTATTCTATTTTTTTATTTTTATGTATATTTCCTTGTATTCATGCTGCTTATCTGCATAAGCTGTTGTATTTATTTCATGCGTTAAAACATAATCCTCTAGCTCGATTTTATTTTCGTCAGCATAATTTTTTATCTTTTCTATATATTTTTTATTCAACTTACTTCCCTCAGATGGTACAACCATACTCAAAGCATCAAATCCGTTTATTATTTTATCGTTATTTTTATTTTCTTCGTATATTCTTTCTTTACTTAGTCTACCCTCTTTTCTTTCTACATCATTTTCAAAAAGATCCTCTACTATCTGCCTTTCTATAGTATAGAATGTAGCCTTTTCAGTTAAATCATAGTTGTATTCCTTGATTACCGCACCTAGTACAAACTCTTCATTACTTATACTAGGTATATTTTTTAATACTAATTTCTGTGCACTACTCTCTTCTTCTGTTTCTTCAAATAAAATATACGAAGTTTCAAAATGTTTCTTTTTAATACTCATATTTCCAGAAATTGCAGGTCCCATTGTGGAACATAGATAATCTAGCTTCTTTAAAAGCTGCTGTTCATATCTTATCCTGTTTCTACAATCTATTCTCTTTTTTTCAAATAGCTCAAGGGCCTTTTTTTCGTCGTTTTCGTTCATTATTGAGTACATGTCGGACACTGAGATATCTAGATTTCTATAAAAGATTATGTCTAATATCTCCAAAATATTGTACATATCGTACATTCTATACTTGTTGTTTGGGTTTATTTTTGGATGAATCATATCCTTTTTTTCATAAAATCTCAGTGTATCTACTGTTATGTTGAGAAGTTTTGAAACTTCAGATATGCTGTATGTCTTTTTCAAATTTTATCTTCCTTTCAAAATTAATCTTTATTTTATACATTATTAATTATATCAGTAGGAGAGAGCTTTTTCATCTTATTGCATACATATTTCGTTCCTATCTTTACACTCAAAATAGCGGTTATTATTATAAATAAGTATAATATCCACGGTGTAGATATATTCAACTTAATTGTAGATACCTCTATCAAGACTTTAGACATTAAAAATACGAATATACTTCCTAAAACTACTCCTAATATAGCTGGAATAGCCACTCTATCTTCTATTTTCTTTGAAATAATCTCTTCTAATTGTTTATCACTTATTCCTATTGCCATGAGCACACCAAAATCAACACTTTGAGACATAATTTCGTATATAGATCCATTGATTGAGTTGAATATAGTTAAAATAATTGCAAATCCAGCTATTACGCTAAATATTATGTTTATAGCACTTATATATGCTTCATTTTGCTCTAACTCTTCTCTACAATCAACAAATATAAAGAATATATCTAAAAATCGTATATTTTCACTAGTTGCTTGCATTAAAGAAAATAACCCACTTGTATTAGACAAATTTGTTTTATTTAAATACATTATCTTTAAAATTAATATAAATAATAAATTTATTCCTAATCCCACCGATACAGAAAAGATAGATAAAATAAATTCTTGTTTCCTACTTTGTATGATTTATAAAGATTTTTAACTTCTAGCATTTTTATTCCCCCTTTTATTATTGCTTTTTAACTTTTGATAAATTATTTTTCTATACTTTTATAATAAATGGGGAAACTTACAACTAACTTTAAGTATTCTTACAATATTGTAAGAAATAAAATAGCTGTTATTAAAATTTTATAAATAGTGTTTAAGTCTGTGCTATTTCAAAATTTTAATAACAGCTATATTTTAGTGTCCGCTTGGTTTTTTATGAAGTTTGTCTTTTTCTATTGTTAGGTCTGCATGTAATAAGTCAATAAATATTACGCTAAGAGGTATTACTGCTGCCCAGATTGCTCTACCTGTAAAGAAGTTTACTAGTATTGTAGCAACTGTTCCTCCAAGTACAAACATTACTATCATAGCAATGTGAGTATTCATTCTTTTTACATACTTCTGTTCGCCATGATTTCTTATCGCTTTTGTAAGTGCAACCCCAATCTGTCTAACGTGATTTGTACAGAATGTTGTTGCCATTGGTATTTTGTAAGCCTGTCTAAATGTGTTGTACTGCATTGAGCATAGGAAGTTTATCGAAATCTGGGCAATTTGGTATGGTGCACTGTCTGGTACAAATCCAAGTATTATAACAACTATAATTTCTATTAATATTAACATAGTATCCCATCTTATGAAGTGGAATTTTTTAATTGAAAGTGCCCACGCTTCAGAAAGCATAGTTCCCGCAAGATACGCAGTAAGTGGAACTAAGTAGTACGCTGCTTTTCCAAAGTTTTTGCTTCCTATAGCCATTCCCAACATTACAAGGTTTGCTGTCTGTGCATTACAGAATATACCTCCCCTTGCTGTATATGTATACGCACCGTAAAATCCACCGACAAACATTAGAACTGCAAAGATCCACCATTTTTCACACTCTAAAAATTCTTCCTGTTCTTCTTTTAAATCCGTCGCTATACGAACAGCATTTTTATATTCCAAAATATAAACCTCCCTTCTATTTTTTATTATAAGTTCAGTTTTGCTTTTATAATTCTTATTTTTTGTAGAATTATAGCAATATAGCCGACAAAGTAGATTTAATGCCGGCTATTTATCTAATCTAAATATAGAAATATTATACTCTCATTTATTTTATTTTTCAAATTTTGTTAAATGTGATACATTTTTTATATTTTTGTTGATTAGTATTTTCTTCTATCTAAATTTTAAAGTTCTATAGTTTCTAAATCATCTGGTATTGCTATGTTTCCACTAAAGAATTCTTTTCCTTCATTGTAGTACATAGTTTTTCTATTAGCTATATTTTTATCTTCTGTGTGATATAAAAGTATGTTTTTTATACCAAGTTCTGTAGCTAATTCACAAGCATCTTTAACTGTTGAATGGTGCTTTTCATAAGGTTTAAATTTATCTGCTTCTGAATATAGACAAAAGGCTTCGTGAAGTAACCAATAGCTGTTTTTAGCATATTTTTCTTCTTTTTCGTTGTATGGTTCATCACCACAGCAAGTAAGTTTTTTATCGTTATCGTAAATCATACTAAATCCAAACTGTTTTGCTTTAGTTGAGTGTATATCGAAAAATACAGTTTTGTTTCCTATTATTTCTCTCTCTTCCCCATCTTCAACAGGTATTATATGTACTCTTTCACCTATAAAATCTGTTTCTTTTTTATTGAGAAGCATGTGAGCAATACTATTTATTATATCGCAAAGCTCCCCATGTGCGTATATGTTTACATCCCCTACATATTCACCTTTTTTCATTGACCGGCAAATTTTTCTAATCATCCAAATTATACCTGTAACGTGATCTACGTGTTTGTGAGTTACAAATATTTCTTTGATGTTTTTCCAATCTATCCCAGCATCTTCTAGCTGATTGAATATTCTATTTCCACCGCCACCATCTACTAGTAGCTGTTTTTCTCCATTTGTTAATACAAAAGTTGTGTTGTAACATTTAGTTACCATTGCATTTCCTGTTCCCAACATTGTTATTTTCATAAAGTTTTCCTCTTTTCTCGATAGTTTTTTAAATTTTATTATTCTATTTAATTTTTAATATTTATATCTCCTTTTATTATAATACCCAAAAGTATTTTTGTATTAACTTATTTTTTTATTAATAACTTTTAAAAACCTTTTCCTTTTTTTATTTAAGTTTAATCTAATTATTTTAAGCATCTTGTATTGATTTTATCCATCCTTAAAATTATAGCTATTTCAACAAATTGATGATAAAATTATTGTATATAAAGTATTTTTTGAGGAAATTTTGTGAGGTGATGTATTTGAGTTTTAAAAATATTTTTACGCAGGTAGCAGTTTTATTCATTATAATTTTGGTAGGATATTTTGTTAGAAAGAAAGGGCTTTTAGATGAATCTTCAACTTCTAAACTTTCTTCTTTAGTTATGAATATTTTTCTTCCTGCTATGATAATTACTGCTATGCAGATTCAATTTGATAAAGATATGATTCCAAAGATTCTTTCTCTTCTTTTTGTGTCTATGGTGATGTTTGGGGTGTCTACTATAGTCGCATTTTGTTTAAAGATTTTTATCAAGTCAGATTCAAAGTTAGGAATTTTTCAATATGCATTAGTTTTTTCTAATTCGGGATTTATGGGATATCCTGTTGTAGAGGCTGTTTTAGGGAAAGGTGCTATATTTTATGCAGCTATTTTCAATCTTCCTTTTAACTTCCTTTGCTTTACACTTGGTGTGTATTTCTTATCAAAAGGAAATAGTAATGCTAAGTTTTCAATAAAATCTATGATAAACCCTTCAATGATTGCGGTATTTATAGGGCTTGCACTTTTCGTTACAGGTACTGAACTTCCAGTGTTTGTCAATCAGCCATTGGAGCTTTTAGGCGATGTAACTACTCCTATTTCAATGATTGTCATAGGTTCTATGCTTGCTGGTTCTTCT
The DNA here is from genome assembly GCF_047807365.1 of Peptacetobacter sp. AB800. Lineage (NCBI taxonomy): Bacteria > Bacillati > Bacillota > Clostridia > Peptostreptococcales > Peptostreptococcaceae > Peptacetobacter > Peptacetobacter sp. AB800. Next base: position 16,193 of record NZ_JBLOUI010000033.1, read on the forward strand.
GCTATGGAATGTTTCAAGAGATTTGATATGTATGTGTTGGCAGCGCTAAGACTTATCGCTATTCCAGTGCTTGTTTTCTTGGCTCTTAGACCGTTTAGTTTTGATTCTGTAGTTATGGCAATTCCAGTTGTTATCGCTGCTATGCCATCAGCTGCAAATACTGCTATTATGGCGAATGAGTATGGGGCGGATGTTGCGTTGGCATCTCAGGCAGTGTTCTTTACGACGTTGTTTTCTGTGGTGTCAATTCCGCTAATTAGTGTGTTGCTCTTGGGATAAAATGTATCTAGGGGATTGAAGTCATAGACAGACTCCTTTCTAGCCTCGATGATTGTACAAGCAAAGAGTTTTATCATAAGCCACTATGTATGATCTTGCTAAATTAAAAAAATACTATACAACGAAATACATTACATCTTATTATAACTTATACATACTGCCTTTATTGTAAAGCCTAGATATCCTTTCTATATTTAAAACTTTGTTGCAATTAAAAATTAAAGATACCATTAGGAATTTTTTCGTAGCAGTAAAGACATATATTGTGAATCAGCATCTAAGATGTTTTCTTTTGAGAAACATAAATTAAACGGAATATTTGTCAAAAATGTAATATTGCAGAATTAGCATTAAGATATAAGTACTTTAAAAGTTATATGCGTTCTTGACATAGTTCTTACCAGAGAATACTTCAATCGTTGGTTGTTGTTACATATAGTACTGCGAATCATAATATTATGTTTCTTTTGTTAAATATTGATAGAATATAATCAAAATGTATATGAGTACAAAAGCCATTGAATCAAATTTACATAATGTAGTTATATGCTTTTCATCACTATTCTATCTTGGCTTAAACTCATATATCAATCCTTATATTGGTTAGAATATATTAGTGGTTGAATCTTGTTACTTATGAAGGTATCGTGCTACAAAGAAATGAAAAATTTTTTGAAAGTTTCGGTTCCAAATTTGTAGGAAATATTGTACAAATCATTAGTAGTAATCTACTTGTGAATGCAATAAAAAATCACCTACATTCTTAATTGTATGATATGTATATAACTAGCTTTTTATTGAATTCAAAGAAAATAGATATCTTGCTTAAACCCCAAAATGCTTCTCAGACATCTCGCTTTGAGTAGATAAGCATACAACAGATTTTTATAAAAAAATAGCAATAATACAATATAGCTTCTTGATTTTGTAGGGTATATAGAATTTTTTCTGTAAATAAGCCCTCTATGGCTTAAACTACCGTTAGGTAGTATAATAGACTTAAAATAATTTATGAGTAAATGGCTAACGCCTTTGAACACATAATATTATTTATTTTGTTGTATGTCAAGAAAACCAGCTAAAAAGCGGTTTTCTTGACTTTTTTAATTATTACAATCTATCTTCATACATTATTGAAAGTTCTCCGTAAATATAACCCCAGTTTCTAATAGGCATACTCCATTTTTTGCTTATTTTTTCAATTGATAGGTATAGTGATTTTTCTAGAGAAATCTTATTTGGAAAAACAGTTCTTTTTTTATTTATTTTTCTAAGCTGCGAATTTACACTTTCAATGGCATTTGTAGTATAAATTACCTTTCTAGTTTCTGGCGAAAATTTAAATATCGGTATAATTGAATCCCAGTTACTAAACCAAGATTTCATAGAATTTGGATATTTTTCATTCCATTTTTCTGAAGTACGTTCTAAATTAGCTAGAGCCTGTTCTTCATTAATGGCATGATATATTGTTTTTAAATCATTAGCAAATTCCTTTCTATCTTTGTATGATACATATTTTAATGTATTTCTAACTTGATGAACAATACATCTTTGATATTCAGTATTTGGAAAAGCGAAGCTTATCGCTTCTTTTATTCCTGATAGTCCATCAGCACAAACGATTAAAATATCTCTTACACCTCTATTTTTTAATTCATTTAGCACAGAAAACCAATACTTAGAGCTTTCAGTATCTCCAATATACAATCCTAGAATTTCTTTGTATCCTTCGGAACTTATACCAAGAATTACATAGACAGCTTTTTTCTTAACAGAACCATTTTCTTTAACAGAGAAATGGATAGCATCTATATATACAACAGGATACACACTTTCAAGAGGTCTATATTTCCATTCTTCGATTTTAGGTATTATTTTATCAGTTACATCTGAAATCATTCCTTCAGATAGTTCAAATCCATAAATATCCTCTATTTGAGAAGTTATATCTCTATTACTCATGCCTAAAGCATACATATTTATTATTTTTTGCTCTATTTCAGAAATATCCTTTTGTCTTTTTTTGACAATTTGAGGTTTGAAAGAAGAATCTCTATCTTGAGGAACATCAATTTCATATTCTCCCATTCCAGATCTTACTCTTTTTGTTTTATATCCATTTCTTAAGTTGGTATTTTCACCACGTTCATATTTTTCATATCCAAGATGCTCATTCATTTCAGATTCAAGCATCTCTTGAATAGTATCACCTAAAAGATCTTTAAATGCATCCTGGATGTCTTGAGCAGTTTTTAATTTTATATATTTCAATTAGCTCCTCTATTATATTTTTCTTTTCTGGATCCAATGGTTCTCTTTTCTTTCTTCCCATAAAAAATCGCCTCCTATGATTAATTCAATATTACCATAGAAGGCGATTAAATTTACAGCCTTTTTTCATATACTCTTTAAAAATGTCTATGCGACAGCACCATATAATATCTATTATTAAGAATTAAAGTGGAGTAATTTCTTCATATAGGATTAAAAACTATCCATTAAAAATCTGTTTTCCTAGTTCTGTAATACTATAAATTACGTTACCAGCTTTTCTACTTTTAGTCAAATAGTAATAATCCTCCTCAAGTTTCTTAGTTATCCATCCTATTTTTTGAGAAGAAACATCTAATTCCAACGACATATCTCTTGCACTAACATTACCACCTTTAATAATAGCTAATTTCATAAATTCAAATTGTTCTCTTTCAAGTAATGTGCCCTTTTTCTCTATTTCGTCTATTTCTTTTTTATAACTATCTGAAATTCTTTTACTTACTTCAACACTTTCTTTTGCGCCACATTGAATACAATTCATATTAAATCGTTTAAGGATATCTAAATCATCTTCTGAATATACATAACCACAGTTACTGCATACAATCTCATTAGTTTCTTTTAAAAATTCTTTTACAAGATTATTAAAATTAAATGGAGATTCTATAAAATATGTCCTAGCATCATTACCATCTGGCTTTCCCCATCTTAAATTCTCATTTAAACATAGCCCATAGTTTAAAGCATAAATCGATACTTTCTCTCCATTTTTACTAGACATTTCATTATATTTATTTACAAAAAAGTTTAATTCAAGAAACCCTAAAATATGTTCTACTTGTTTAGATATATAAAAATGGCTTGTATAGGGATTATTTCTTTCTGCGTCAAAAATTTTAGCTGTATATTTACTGGTTCTTATACTTGTTTTAATATCTTTTTCTCTTTGGATGATATCTAACAATAATTTGTGTAAATGAAAGATCTCTACCCTTTCTGAATATGTCATTTGAGCACTTTTACTTTCTTCGAAAAATAACGATAGTCGTTCTGTATAGAATCTTTTTGCTGCTTCATCCAATATTCCCATTGTTATCTTTTCATTTTTTGATATAGAATATTCTTGAGCATAATCTAATATTAATCCAAGATGTCTTACTACATTTAAAGTCATTCTAAATAGGTATTCACAATATTGTTTTATAGACGCCTTCTCTGTGTCAAAATAAAAATCAATTCCATGATTAGTAAATACTTTTAATCTATTTTCAAGAATTCTTTGCGTATAATTTACTGCAGAATTTTCCATATCAGTTCTCTTATCGTTCACATAAAGTTGATAATAATCTAAATATCTTATATCGATTTTTTGTCTATCTAGTTCCCCTAACTCAACTCTTCCTGGATATGCTGAAATTTTCAATTTTATATAATTATCAGAAGTATTGTTTAAAGTATTAACAATTAAATCACAAAACATTCTTAATGAGTCTTGATTTATTTCTGAATAGTCATCTAAAATCAAATATAATCTCTTCATTTTTAGTTCTTGTAAGACTTTCTTAATTTCATCAACAATCTCAGTTATTTCGAAAATTCTGCAAAAAACTCGGTTCATTTTTCTTTCAGTTTCTTTACTATCAATAATTTTATCAGTAACAGAAACTGAGGATTCAATACCTACATTATCTAAAGAAAGATCAGAATTCAAACTACTATCTGTAACACCTTCATGCTTTACGCCATCAGAAACTGTTAAATCAACTTCATCCAATATCTGTAACTCATAAGAAGTTAAATGATTGTTATTGTGTATTCTTGTTTTGATTTCTTCTAACTTTTTTATAGAATTTTTTGCTTTTGATGGAATATTTAAATGAATTTTTTCTGCTAAATTTTCAATTTGTGATTTGTAATTATTGGCAATTTCATCTATCAGCTCCGTAAGAAAATCTAAAATAAATTGTCTTTGAATAGAATAACTTTCTATTACTTTATCTGAATTACCTTTAAGTGAGTTAATTGTCGTGTAATTTCTCTTTGCAGTATCGAAGATTGTTTTAACATCAATATAACAAGTCATTATCTCTTTCGATTTTCTTAATTCATTCTGCATTCTCATAAAGATAGTGGATTTTCCTGTTCCTTTGCGACCAACTAGAATAGTAGTATTGTCTTTTAGACACAGATTTAAAATTGCATCTCCTTCTAGCGGATCTACATATATATCATTTAGTAGATTTTTATTGTTTTCATCCAAAATTTCATAACGTCTATATAATCTTAACGACTCGACTGCTTTATTAAATCCTCTAATATCTTCTTTGTTCATTCTTCCTCCTCAACATTTTACTTATATTATTTATAATGATATAAGTAAAATATCTAGTATTATATTTTCTAAATCATTTATGCTATATAAAATATCCAATACATGAAATTTTTTATCTAAATTACATCTTGATGATTTCCATAAATCCTCATTAGTAATCAATACAAATGTAACACCTTATACATTTTTTAATTCATCTGCAATCATTTTATATGAGCAAACAGTTTTATTTAATTTAAAATATCTAAATTTTTAAAAATTTATTTCTATAACAAAAATTTGATTTTAATTTTTTATTACATAGTTTCAATGCTAATTGTAGTTCCTTCAACTAATATGTAGAAATATCTTTATTTGTAATATCCAATATTTACTTTTTTATATAAAATTCTATTTAAATTAATATTATTGATAATATCATTCAATACTTGGATATCAAATAAAAGTATACCTTCACCTATAAATAGCCCAAAGTACTTATTATAGCATTCTGTCATTCTTTCTTAAAGTTTTAGAAATAGTTATTTTTACCTACATTTCATTTTACAAAGATGGGATAATTTTATATGCCATTAATTAAAAATCAACCTTTAGTATTTTAGGATATCTATGCAATTATTCTTTATACATAGGAACTCTATTAGAAATTTAATTTCTTAATATCTTCTACAAATTTTTTCTGAAAATAAAATGCGTGATTCTTATTAGAAACATACCTTTTATATATATCAGAATAGATAGGATGATATGGTTTTGAATCCTTACTTCTAACTTGAATGTGCAGTCCATTTGATGTATGAATAAAACCATCTTCACTATTTTCAATATGGGATTTAAGTTGTTTACATATTGAATAATAATCTTCTTTCCAAATATCCTTTAATTCAGCAAACTTTGGTTCTCTTAAATCAATATGAATACTTGGTAAGAACATCCAGTCTTTTGGCTCCCCAACTTTACATACTGGAACATAAAGAATGTTTCTGATTTTTTCATAAAGGTGAGTCTCTTCAAATGTTTTTTCTTGTATTAATTCATCAATAACGCTACTTATTTGTGTAATAAATATAGTTTCAATGGGCTTTCCGTTTGCATCACATTTATTAGTTTTTAGCTCTCCATCTTCAAAATCTAAATTTGTGTTAGACAAATTCATTCCTAATGATAGTTCTAACAATTGGCCTGTTTTCCCTTTATTTAAAATTATTGTGTTCATATCTTCATCGGAAAATAAATCTCCAAATCTTACTCTAGATAATTTATTTAATTTTACATTAGCTTCCTCAAGTTTCATTATTACACTCCTTTTTAAAATCCTCGTTGTCTACATAATTCATTAATATCTCTCCAAGCCATTCCACGCATGAAATTTGCTGCATCAGAGATTTCTCTATTGCTAAATAACATTTCATAAACACCTAGCCTTTTAATTTTTTTACCTAGCTTAGTATTTGGATAATTCTCTTCAGCTATCATTGCCATATACAGTGTCGTAAATAATTTATTTACTTGTAATTTTTCTTCTTTATAACTATCTGCTAGTTTATCTATCAAATTAAGCACTTTCGTTTCAATATTTTTTGTAGTATTATTGTAAATACACACAAAATCCGAGTACACCCGTTCTACTCCATATCTATCAGAAAGTTTCTTTAATTGTTCAAAATAATCCACATCTAGCGGTGGTCGTTTATTTCCATTATTATCTACATAATAAACGCACCAATTATCAAAGCCACCTCTGTCAAATTCCAAATGTGAATTATCAATAAAAGTTTTTACTATAGTAGTCATGTTTTATCCTCCTTTAACCTGCAGAACAATACTCCAAATCACATTCCTATCCGAATATTCCCAATATTTAATATTTTGTTCTATAAACAACCATTTTATTAGCTTTACAAGATGAACGCCAAATTAATATATACAATTTTTTTGACATGATTAACATGGTTTTTCTTCTTTTGATTGTTAAATTTATTGTAACATATAAATTGTTCGTATACAATTAAAGTTAATATCATTTTCATATATTTTTATCTTGTAAATAAGAAATAAGAGCCTTTTTCCATTTTTTAATTTTTATGGAAAATTAAGCTCTTATACCATTTAAGATCTTTTTTATTTTCATATCAATACCACTCCTATAAAAATTTAAAATACGGTAAACTTGTCTGTATTCATTCTTTTTTCAGGTATTGGTTTTCTCTCATATCCTGGAAATGGAGTAAGAGCAACTGCCTTACCTGGATATGCTTGAGCAGCTAATAGACTAGATACTACTAACACATCACTAGGTATAGAATTTATAAATTCATTTCCTTCCTTTGTTGCTTCAAAGACAGTTTTAACAAATTTTACTCCTTCTCTCTGAGATTCTATCTCGACCTCTACAGGATTAGCATTAAGTATAAATCCACATTCAGGAACTATTGTAATAGTTTCTCCATCGCTTTCTAAAAAAGTTATAGAATGTGGTGTAGTATTTATTACTTTTACTCCATTTTCCAATATATAAACCATATTTTCATTAAACATCATACAATATTTTGCTAGATTTACCCAGTGTTCCAGCTTCACCGTTCATAATATATAATTATAACTTTTATTGATTCAATAAATAGATTCTTTCTAATTTAGAGTTTATACTCTCTAAATATCTAACTACTTCTTTTAAATCATTAATCTCTTCACAATAGATAGATTCAAAATATCCACTATTTATGCAGTTTATTAGCATTTTAACGTATATACAAAGCAGTCTAGCTTCTTTAGGATTTTTTATTTCTACATCTACAACATCAATATTATAGAAATCAGCATCTTCAACGGAATAATTCCAACCTACTACACTCTCATACAATCTTTTTAGAATTGTATATGTTTCGATTTCATCAGATAATTCACTTTGTAGTATAAATCTACTATCAACATTTAATGTTTTTCTCATAGATTTATATACTTCTCTTTCAGCAAAATCTATTAGCTCTACAAATGTTATAACTTCCTCTTTTGAGTTAAACTCTATCCTATTTATATATTTCTTCATATTACATCAATCCTCTCTATTTTTAATATTATCTCTTTCTTTAATATTATTTTATAATATTTCAAATTTGAACTCATTTAAAAATAGTTGCGAATCAATATTTATTTTTATAGAAATTTATATAATAAAATCATCTTCCTCATATTTATCTTTAGAATCAAATCCATATCTTACTATCTTTGTAAATTTTCCAAATTGATATATATTTATCTTATCTCCATCTCCATTAAAAGCTTTTAGTCCTCTTTTTAACTCTTTTGTCTTCTTCTTATCTAATAACATTTCAAAAGCAGATCTTTGAACTCTAACTCCAAACCCACTTAAAAACTTAACTATTTCTCTTCTCTTTTTATTGTCTGTAATATCGTATATAACTAAAGTCCTTATTCCTTTTTCATTTTTTATACTTTTTTTCTCTTCCTTGCCAAATTTATCATTTAAAAAATCGAATTTATCCTTAACTTTCATTACAGATTTATATTTTTTCTTATCTGGTTTTAGTTTTATTTTCATAAAATCCCTCTTTACTTTCAATATTCTTATTATTAAATTCAAACTTTAATTTTACCTTATGTTAAATACCTTATATAAAGAAGTATCTTCATTTTTTAATACATCTATAAAACTCTCCACCTGTCTAGATAGAGCATCTCTATAGCTCATCTTTTTATCAAAGTAGTTTATTTCACTATTTAGCTTTCTAGTTAAATGTTCCACTAGTATTTTTCTTCCATTCTGATTTAAGTATACACTTCCATCATTATTAAAATTAAAGTCTTCCTTTTTTATCCATTTTTTATTTATTATAGAAATAACTGTACTATCGCATATTACTGGTCTCCACTCTTCTATAAAATCACTGATTAATGCAGGATGACCTTTTTTATCGCTATGCATAAATCCAGCATATACATAAAGTCCTTTTTATGCTACTATAGAATTTATTTCTGAGAATAATAACGTATATGCCATACTTATCATAGCATTAAACATATCTTTAGGTGGTCTTTTACTTCTTCCTTCAAATGCAAATTCTTTATTTATAGTTTTTGAAATTCCTTCAAAATATTCTTTTGCAGAAATACCCTCATATCCCATAATTTCTTCAATACTTTTACATTTGTTTATACTATTTTTCATTCTTTTCATTTGTTCTATATTTTTTATTATCGATTCATCAATTTTCTTTCTTCTATTTAATAATGTTATTTGATTATTTAATTTTGAATCTATTATTTTTTTAGACATTTCTATTCTAAAATTATCGTCTCCAGTAAGTAAAATCTGCTTTCTTACTATATCTACTCTATCATTTTCGCCACCAGAGATCCTACCTAAATATTGACCGCTTCCTTTTAAAAATGTAATATCTATATTATTTTCAATAGCATATTGAATTAAATTACTACTTATTTTTACTCCTTCAAATATTAAAATTCTATCAACTTTGTGTATAGGAATTTCTTTTGTTTCTTCACCTTCTTTAGATATATAAATTCTATTATTTTTTAATCCCAAGGATACACCATTTTTTGTTACATATAAACTAGCCATTTTTTATCATCCTTTTGTTTTTTATTTTCAGAATAATTTTTATTTTTCTTATCATTATTATATAATAATTTTGTAAAATTGTCTTTTTATTTTATTTCAGTAAATTTTTTTATTTAGAGTAATTTTATTGATTTTTATTTTTTTAAATAGTATAATTAATTGTAGAGATATTTTAGAAATTTAATTTTTTTCAATTTATTTTTTATCTTTTTAAATCGTCGTGCTCGATATTGAAATTTCAATATTTTAGATATTTTTCTATTGTTATTTTGTATTTTTTGTAATAGAAAATCAGGAAAATATTTGCATGCTCGATAATCTATTTTCAATACTAGTCATATCAATATTTTCAAAAGGTAGGATTTATAAAATTGTTCCCCGTAAGGGGACGAAAACTAGTAGCTTAATAATTTATCAAAGTACAAGTATTTACAAAATCATTCCTCATAATAAAAAAAGGCATAAAAAAATACTGCCATAGAACACCTTTAAAAGGTGTTCTTATGACAGTACCTTTAACTGACACCTAACGGTTGTCAGTTTTTTTGTATTCAAATTTAGCTCCACAATT